>JALSHK010000001.1 GCA_026982275.1 Paracoccaceae bacterium
ATAATTCTGTTTTCTGCTCGCACTCGCGTCGGATCTGTTTTTACGTCGGGGGGAGAATGGATGCCTGTATGAACCTGCCAATTTTATTGATCTGGTAATTCGCTACGCCATTCTTTCCGTCTGTGGAGATTTTGTAGCATGACAATCCATGCCCCACAATGGTTTTTTGCCCCACTGGATAACACTCAACCGAGAAATATGTTAAATCAGGCGCGATCTACCAGCAAAAAACACAGCCTGTAGTGGGTTTGCGCAAGAGACCTACTAAATACAGGGGGCATGCCGGATTGAAAAAAATTTGCAATTTTCACCGGACCTGCCAGGTTTTTTGCCAATTCACCCCGAATCAATGATTCGTTTTGCCCTTGACCGCAAGCTAAATCGGCGTAAAACCTCGCAAATGCCCCGATATACCTTCAAGCTGGAATATGACGGTAGCCGCTTTCAGGGCGGACAGGATGTATGCGCTTCGCTCTGTGCGGTGCTGGAAAATCTCGGAAAGCCCTGCTCTGGCCTGACCATCGCGGAAAATACCGAAGCCGGCGTGCATGCCAGCAGCCAGATCGTGCATCTGGATCTGGAGCGGGCGGTCAATCCGCTAAGCTTGAAGATAGAGCTGGGCAAGGCCTTGCACGGCTCGGCGCTGGCGATTGTCGGGGCCGCCGATGTGCCGGATGATTTTGACGCCGGCGCCGCGCGGGAGCGGCACTATACCTACAGGCTGTTTTCGCGCCGCGCCACGCTGACCTATAACAAAGGCACCATGTGGCGGATAGATCAGCCGCTGGATATTCGCGCCATGCGCGAAGCGGCGCACTACCTTATAGGCAAGCATGATTTCGCCAGCTTCTGCCAGCCCGGCGCGGCGGCGCAGCTGACCCTGACAGAATTGCGGATCGAGGCCTCCGCCCATTCCAGCGGCACCGAGACCCGCCTGCATTTTCGCGCCCCGCGCTTTCTGCCCGAGCAGATCCGCCGCATTACCGGCTGGCTGGAGCGGATCGGATCCGGTGCCTTCCCGCCCGAAACCCTGCGGGAATTGCTGGAAACCCCTAAAGCCTGCCCGGAAGGCCCGATCGCCCCGCCACGCGGGCTTTATCTCGACGAGCTGCGCTATTCCGAAGCCGTATTGCAAAGCGCGCATCTGCCGCTGGAGCCGATCAAGCATCTGGCCAGCGGCATCGGCGCGGCCATGCTGGAGCAAATGCCCCTGCCCTTATTGGTAATCACCCGTAAAGGCCGCGTGGCCCATGCCAATCAATTCGCCTTTGATCTGCTGCCCGATCTGACCATCCGCCAGCATTTTTCCAAAATATTCGAAGCCACGAAATTTGTATCTGCGGTGGAGGCCGCCATCGCCAAAGGCCAGACCGGGCGGGTTCGCTTCAGCATTAACGAGGCCACGACCCGGTTTTTCGTTGCCCATATCGGGCTGCTGCCGGCAGGCTCGGAATTCGGCAAGTCCATCCGCGTGATTGTCGCAATCGAGGAGCGCACCACGGTGCTGAAATCAGAGCAGATGCGCTCGGATTTCATTGCCAATGTCAGCCATGAGCTGCGCACCCCGCTGGCCACCATCATCGGCTATATCGAAACCCTGCAAGGCCATGCCAAAGAGGACCCTGTAGCGCGAGAGCGGTTTCTGGAGGTAATGGCCAAGCAGGCGGGGCGGATGCAAAATCTGGTGAATGATCTGATGTCGCTGAACCGGATCGAGATCAGCGAACACAAGCGCCCGCTCGACCCGGTGCCGGTCCACCCGCTGGTAGCCGAAGCCGTGGCCGCGGTGCAGCCGCTGACCGAAAAGCTGGATGCTAAAATTATGGTGGAGTTGCCCAAAGACCTGCCGGCGCTGCGCGGCGATCATGACCAGCTGGCGCAGGTTCTGGTCAATCTGCTTGAGAATGCGATGAAATATGGCAGCGAACCACGCGAGGTAAAGGTTTATCGCGCGCCTGCCGATGCCGCCCATCCGGACCGCCTCGGGCTGGTGGTGCAGGATTTCGGCCCGGGGCTGGCCCCCGAGCATCTGGGCCGGTTGACCGAAAGATTTTACCGTGTGAGCGTGGCCAAAAGCCGGGATCAGGGCGGCACGGGGCTGGGGCTGGCGATTGTGAAGCACATCCTTAACCGGCATGAAGGTTCGCTGGATATCCGCTCCACACCCGGAGAAGGCTCGTGGTTCACCATCTGGCTACCGGTGCATGGCGGGGCCTGAGGCTGGCAAGGAACATTTACAGAACAATAAGGCTTTTACATTCTCCGGAATTCCTGTATTCCTGATCATATGAATGATTGGGAACTTGGGGAATCGGAGGCTTTTGAAGCGGCGGTGCCACTGTCGCAGCAGGCGATGGCGGCCCGGCCGAAGGCCTATTTGCAAGGGCTGAATCCCGCGCAAAAGCAGGCGGTAGAAACGCTGGACGGGCCGGTATTGATGCTGGCGGGCGCAGGCACCGGAAAAACCAAGGCGCTGACGGCGCGTATTGCGCATCTGCTGCAATGCGGGCGGGCGCGGCCCAACGAGATACTGGCCGTGACCTTCACCAATAAAGCCGCGCGCGAGATGAAGGAGCGGGTGGCGAAAAATCTTGGCGGCACGGTTGAAGGCGTGCCGTGGCTTGGCACGTTTCATTCCATCTGCGTCAAGCTTTTGCGCCGCCATGCCGAGCTGGTGGGGCTGAAAAACAGCTTTACCATTCTGGATACCGATGATCAGCTCCGCCTGATGAAACAGCTCATTCAGGCCGAAAAGATCGACGAGAAACGCTATCCGCCGCGGCTGCTGGCGGGGATTATCGATGGCTGGAAGAACCGCGCGCTGACACCTTCAAAAGTGCCAGCCGGCGAAGCTGGCAAATATAACCGGCGCGGGGTCGAGCTTTATGAGCAATATCAGGCGCGGCTCACCACGCTGAATGCGGTGGATTTTGGCGATCTGTTGCTGCATATGGTGCAGATATTTCAGGCCTACCCCGATATTCTGGCGCAATACCAGCGCTGGTTCAAATATATATTGGTGGACGAGTATCAGGATACCAATATCGCGCAATATCTATGGCTGCGCCTGTTGGCCTCGGGCCATAAAAATATCTGCTGCGTGGGGGATGACGACCAGTCCATCTATGGCTGGCGCGGGGCGGAGGTCGGTAATATCCTGCGGTTTGAAAAGGATTTTCCGGGCGCGCATGTGGTGCGGCTGGAGCAGAATTATCGCTCCACCCCGCATATTCTGGGCGCGGCGGCAGGGTTGATCGATCACAACGGGGGTCGGCTGGGCAAAACCTTGTGGACGGCCGAAAAAGAGGGTGAAAAGCTCCGGCTGATCGGCCATTGGGATGGCGAGGAAGAGGCGCGCTGGGTTGGCGAGGAGATCGAGGCCTATCAGCGCGGCACGCGGGGGCTGGAGCCGGTGTCGCCCAATGATATGGCGATCCTTGTGCGCGCCTCCCACCAAATGCGGGCTTTTGAGGATCGTTTCATGTCGATCGGCATTCCTTACCGCGTGATCGGCGGGCCGCGCTTTTACGAGCGTATGGAAATTCGGGATGCGATGGCCTATTTCCGCGTGGTTGTCAGCCCTGATGACGGTATGGCCTTTGATCGCATTGTAAACACTCCCAAGCGCGGCTTGGGCGATAAAGCCCTGCAAACCGTTGCTAAAATGGCGCGGGAAAACGGCGTATCTCCCTTTGAGGGCGCGCGGCTTGTCGTGGCGGAAAAGGCGCTGCCGGCGCGGGCCTGCAATAGCCTTGACGGGGTGTTGCAAAGCTTTGATCGCTGGCGCGCGGCACTGCATAACGGGGCTGACTTCATTCGCCTCGCCGAGACGATTCTGGATGAAAGCGGCTATATGGACCGCTGGAAAAACGACAAATCCATCGAGGCCGAGGGGCGGGTGGAAAACCTGAAAGAGCTGATCAAGGCGCTGGACAGCTTTGAAAACCTGCAGGGATTTCTGGAGCATGTCAGCCTTGTGATGGAAAATGCGCAAACCGACAGCGAAGAAAAGGTCAGCATTATGACCCTGCATGCCGCCAAAGGGCTTGAATTTCCGTGTGTTTTCCTGCCCGGCTGGGAAGACGGGCTTTTTCCGAGCCAGCGCAGCATGGATGAAAGCGGGATAAAGGGGGAGGAAGAAGAGCGGCGGCTGGCTTATGTCGGCATTACCCGCGCCGAGAAATATTGCACCATCAGTTTTGTGGCCAACCGGCTATTGCATGGCCGCTGGCAAAACGCCCTGCCCTCGCGCTTTATCGACGAGCTGCCGCAAGCGCATGTGGAGGTGCTTACGCCCCCCGGGCTTTATGGTGGCAATTTCGGGGCCGCCGCACCGGAAATCCGGCTGGAAACCCGCGCCGGGCAAACCGACACTTACAGCTCGCCGGGCTGGCAGCGATTAAAGCGTCAGGCCGGGCGTCCGGCCCCCCGCCCGCACCAGATAATTGAGGATGCGGTGCCGGTGTTTGATCTGGGCGAAAGGGTGTTCCATCAAAAATTCGGCTATGGTGCCATTGTCAGCATCGACGGTGACAAGCTCGGGGTTTCATTCGAGAAATCGGATACCAAAAATGTGATGGCCGGTTATGTAACCCGCGCGGGGGATGTGCCGTTTTAGCGCCAATACCCGCCCGAACCGGAAAATTTCCGGTTTTTTCAAAAAATTGCGGTAAAGGGATATTTTTTTTGCCTCAAAGGGTTGAACCGCTTTCGAGATGCGTTACTACAAAACCAAGTCGGCTATCCTCCACGCTACCGCTCCTTTTGAATTGCAATAAGGCTCACTCACATATGGTTCGTTTTCAAACACTGGTTTTATCGCTGCTTATGGCACTGGGGATGCTCTCCCCGCTCAAGGCTCAAACAAGCGAGCCGCCCAAAATTGCCTTCATCTATCTTTCACCGGCGGATGATGCCACCGGCTGGACCAGACAGCACGAGCGCGGCCGCCGTTCCGCTTCGGCGTTTTTTGGCCCGAAAGCCCAGCTCGACTACTTCGAGAACATCCCCGACAGTGCCACCGCCCTGCCCCTGATGCGCCAGCTCGCCGAGGATGGTTATGATATGTTTATCGCCACCTCGATTGTATTTCAGGATGCGGCGATCAACCTGGCCTATGAATATCCGGATGTGAAGATCGAGGTCGCCACCGGCTTTGTGCGCACCGACAATCTGGCCACCTATTCCGCACGGTTCTACGAGGGGCGATACGTGCATGGGCTCATCGCCGGGCAGATGACAAAAACCGGCAAAATAGGCTATATCGCCTCCCTGCCCACGCCCGAGGTCTTGCGCGGGATCAACGCCGCCTTTCTGGCCGCCCGCTCTGTCAATCCCGATGTTGTATTCGATATTGTCTGGACCAACAGCTATTACAATGCCGAGCGCGAAGAAGCCGCCGCCCGGCAGCTTATCAATGACGGGGCCGACATTCTGATGCAGGCCACCTATACCCCGCGCCCGATGCAGGTGGCCGAGGAGATGGGGATCTATGCCTTTGGCTGGGCCTCGGAGATGCGTGAATTCGGCCCCAATGCCAGCCTGACCTCGACGATCGACCACTGGGGGCCCTATTATATCGGCCGGATCCGGGCCTTGATCGACGGGCGCTGGGCCCCCAACGAGAATGTAAACAGCATGGGTAGCAACACCCAGATCATCGGGCGCCTGTCCGAGGATATCCCCAACCGGGTTACGCTGCTGGCGCTGGATACCATATCCAAGCTTCGCAAGGGCGAGCTGCACCCTTTCACCGGCCCGATCCGCCGGCAGGACGGCAGCGGATGGCTGGCCGCTGACGAAACCGCCTCGGAATCCGAGCTTCTGACCATGAATTTCTTTGTTCAGGGGATAACGGGGATTATTCCGGACACGCAATAGGTTACAATAAAGTGCTAACGAAAGCTTAATATTTATACGCGAGCGCTTGCAAGGGGGAATGGATCATGTCAGACTGTGCCGCGAACAGCTCTGTTTTCAATGCATATTTTGATAAAACGGGCCTAACAGAAGATACCGCTTGGAGACATGTATGCAAAGTATAAAAATATTTGCTGTTTTGGTATTCGCCTCATTTGCCCAGTTTGCCATTGCTCAGGATGTGCCAAAAATCGCTTTTGTATATATTTCTCCGGCAGAAGACCCGATTGGCTGGACCCACGAGCATAATCGCGGCCGAGAAGAGGCTCAGGCCTATTTTGGCGACCGGATCGAAACCCGGTATTTTGAAAACGTACCCGAGGGCGAGGCCGGGATCGAGGTGTTGCGGCAAATCGCGGCGGACGGTTTTGATCTGATCTTCACTACATCTTTTGGCTATATGAACCCGTCGATTACGCTGGCATTCGAAAACCCGGATTTGCGGATCGAACATGCCACGGGTTTTGTGCGCGCCAATAATCTGTCCACCTATAATATCCGCTTTTATGAAGGGCGTGTATCACAGGGAATCATTGCTGGACAGATGACAAAAACCAACAAGGTAGGCTATATCGCCTCCTTTCCGATCCCCGAGGTTATCCGGGGCATCAATTCCGCATTTCTGGCGGCGCGCTCGGTTAATCCCGATATCGAATTTGAAATCGTCTGGCTGAATTCATGGTATAATCCCGAAGGCGAAGAAGCCGCGGCGCGGCAGCTCATTGCCAACGGAGCCGATATCCTGATGCAGCATACCGATACCGCCGAGCCGATGAAAGTGGCCGAGGAATTAGGCGTTTATGCATTTGGACAAGCCTCCGATATGATCGCCTACGGCCCGAATGCACAGCTCTCCGCCTCGGTGAATAATTGGGGTCCTTATTATATCAGCCGTATTCAGGCCTTGCTTGACGGAAATTGGGAAACCACGGATACCTGGGGAGGGCTAAGCACGGATATGCTGACCATAGCACCTTTTTCGGACAATATCCCGCTTCGGGTTCAAGAGCAGGCTGCAGATGCGATTGTGCGTATCCGCACAGGAAAATTACACCCGTTTACCGGCCCTATCCGCCGGCAGGACGGAACGGGCTGGCTGGCCGCGGGCGAAACCGCCTCGGATTCAGACTTGCTGACCATGGGATTCTTTGTCGAAGGCATTACCGGAATTATTCCGCAATAATCCTTGAGACCAGAGTAATATACGGAACGAGAGTAGTATGAAAAAGTTTTTAGATATCTTGAGATTGGGCGTTGTCGCTATCGGTTTCATCACCGCAGGCACCGCATTTGCGCAAGACAACACAGTAACCCTTCGATCTCTCGACCAGAATTTCGAAGCC
>JALSHK010000002.1 GCA_026982275.1 Paracoccaceae bacterium
CACCGCGGATAAGCTCGATATAGCCCACAGACAGGGTTTTGATTATGAACATGTCGGACTGCCGGCCAAGCGCCAGCACGATGCCAATCGGCAAGGAAAGCGCGATACCCGATATGCCGATGGTCATTGACAGCATAAAGCCACCAAACTGTGAAGAGGGAACCGCCTCGATACCAAGAGGTAGAACCGACGACAGTCCTTCCGACAGGGCACCTACACCGTATAACCACCAGAGCAAAGCCGCCAAAACGGCTCCGATCATGGCCAGATTCCCGATCATGCCATGCAGCAGTCTGAAAACAAAATACCCGACGACAAAACCGGCAACGACCAGCACAGGGGTCCAGATAGAGCCACCCCAAAGCAACCAGGCCCCGAGGAAAGGATAGATCGCTGAAAACCAGACCATCTTGCGTGGCAGCTTGTCAAACAGCACAGGGGCAACGGCAATCAGCATCAGGAAAAAGGCCAGATTGGGCCGCCATTGCTGGCTGTGCGGGAAAAACCCGTACATCAGCTGGTTCACCCGGTCATTGATAACCCCCCAGCAGGCCCCGTTGACATTCGGATCATCAAGACATTGGCGCAAAGAACCGTAGGTCCATGTGGGTTGTAGCATCCACGGTATGAACTGCAGTAGCACCATAACGATGAAAGCTATGGATACCAGAGTCACAATACTGTTGATCACACCTGAAAAAAGGTTTTCACGCATCCATTTCAGCATGCCGGCCTCGCCGAGAGGCGCAGGTTGCTCTCCCAGCATTTCGGTGCGGACGTAAGATTGGTCGCTCATATCACCGCTCCTTCAGTTTAACAGAGTTATTGTAAACATTCATCACCATCGAAATGCTTAGCGAGATGGCCAGGTATGTAATCATCAGCAGCAGGATGCTCTCCAAAGCCCGTCCGGTCTGGTTGAGCGTAATGCCCCCCAATGTGCCGGTCAGATCCATATAGCCCACCGCAATCGCCAGAGACGAGTTTTTGGTAAGGTTGAGATATTGGGAGATCAGCGGCGGAATGATAACCCGCAGTGCCTGTGGCAGCACGACCAGTTTCATAATCCGCTTCGGACGCAAACCCAGTGCGGCGGCGGCCTCGGTTTGGCCCTTGTCAATTGCCATGATACCGGCCCGAACCGCCTCGGCAATAAATGCTGCGGTATAAAGCGAAAGCGCCAGCCACAAGGCGATAAGCGAGTTGCGCATGTGCAGCCCGCCCTTGAAGTTGAATCCTTTCAGCTCGGGGTAATCCAGCACAATCGGCTTGCCCATTATGAAGAAAACAGCCACGGTCGGAATGATCAGGATCGCAAGCTTGATCCAGAAGGTTGGCAGAATGTCGCCCGTAGCGGCCTGGCGTTTGCTGGCCCATTTTCCGAAGAAAAAGATGCCGGCAATCGAAAGGAAGAAGGTCAGAAACACCAGCTTCGATCCGAGATTGAACAGCGGATAAGACCCGTCGCTCAAAGCTTCCAGGCCTGTGTTGAATACCGGCTTGGGGATATACCAGCCACGATTGGTAAAGGCTACACTATCCCAGAAATACATGCTGGCAGCTGCATCTTCGCCCCGGAAGGCGTTGGGTTGTGGAAAGGTGTTAATAAAAATCGACATCGCAAAGATGATCAGCAACAGCAAAGGCACATTGCGGAACACTTCAATATAGACCGTCATCAGCCGGGCAACTATCCAGTTTTTGGAAAGGCGCAGCACGCCGATCGCAACGCCGAGGATGGTGGCCAGAATACAACCCATGACCGCAATAAGCAATGTGTTGAGCAGCCCTACCAGCCACGCACGCGCATTGGTGCTCTGCGAGGAATACTCGATCAGACGCTGATTGATATCATAGCCGGCCGGCGCGGTCAGGAAGGTAAAGTTCGGGCGCTTCCCGAGCTCGTCAAGGTTGGAATACATGTTATCCAGCAACCACCAGACACCCGCAAGAAACAGTGCGAGCATGATGATTTGAATGGTCATGGAACGATAGCGGGTATCGTATATAAGCATGCTAATCTTAAAAGATTTGCCTGCGGGTTGATCGGCCATTGCCATGGCTCTCCCTCTCCTGAAAGTTTTGAATACCCTGATAGTTTGCGAGGTGGTTTTGCCCATCTCTGCGTGTCGGGTAAATTGTTAAACTGGGGCAGAAAAAGGGCGCATCCGGAGATGCGCCCTTTCTATCGGTTTTGATCCTAGCGGAATGGCGGGGTGTAAATCAGACCACCCTGGGTCCAAAGCGCATTGAGCCCACGCGAGAGCGCAATAGGTGTGCCTTCGCCAATGTTGGATTCAAAGATCTCGCCATAGTTACCGCCAACGGCGATCACACGTTGTGCCCAATCAGCATCAAGGCCGAGCATTTCGCCCAGGTTGCCTTCGGTGCCCAGCATACGGTTGATTTCCGGGTTGTTGGTGCCCGCAGCCATTTCCTCGAGGTTGGCTTTGGTCACGCCCAGCTCTTCAGCCGTAATCAGTGCGTTCAGAGTCCAGCGAACGATATCGCCCCAAGGCTCGTCGCCCTCACGAACCAATGGGCCAAGAGGCTCTTTGGATACGATTTCAGGCAGCAGCATGTGCTCGTCCGGGTTCTCGAAAGAAGCGCGGGTCGCGGCCAGAGCGGATGCATCTGTGGTATACACGTCACAAGCGCCGGACAGATACTGCTGCTGGGCTTCGGCGTTGTTTTCGATTGGCACAGGCTCGTAGCTCATGCCGTTCACGCGGAAATAGTCAGCCAGGTTCAGCTCGGTCGTCGTGCCGGTCTGGATACATACAGTAGCGCCGTCAAGCTCGGTTGCGGAAGCCACACCCAGATCTTTACGCACCATGAAGCCTTGACCGTCATAATAGTTTACACCGGTGAAGGTGAAACCAAGGTCAACATCGCGGCTGAAGGTCCATGTGGTGTTACGGGCCAGCATGTCGATTTCGCCCGAAGCCAGCGCGGTGAAGCGCACTTTGGAGGAAAGCGGAACGAACTGAACCGCATCGCTATCGCCAAGAACAGCCGCAGCAACAGCGCGACAGATGGCAACATCAAAGCCTTCCCAGTTGCCGTTTGCGTCCGGAGCGGCAAAGCCCACGAGACCGGTCGATACGCCACATTTCAGAACGCCATTGGCTTTAACATCCTCAAGGGTGCCAGCCGAAGCAACACCGGCCATAACGCTAACCGCGGCGATTGTGCCTAGTAGTAGGGATTTTTTCATTTTTACCTCTTCCTGTGGTCCCGAAGTTTCGGGGTTCCGGCAACAATTGCCAGAATCAAATTTGAGTTGTGCGGCCCGAACGGGCAGACGCTCGATTTTGAACAATTCAAAGCGCGCAGGTCAAGTGGTCATTCACAAAACGCACATTAGGTATGTCATGCTTACCTTATTTGACCGTTTTTTCACGATAATCAGGCTTTCCGCCAGGAACATTCGCAGAACAGGCTCTAATCGTTCCCGCTGGTGAATTGTCAAGCAATCATTCTTCCCCGTCATGCGAATCATATTGATGCAAAATCAATACGTGTTTTTAATTTTCCAGCGCCCGGCTGAAGACAAAGGAGTTTAGGTCATAGATCACTACCTATATCGACCCGGATCTCGCAGCGAAGGCATGGGTTTTCGGGAAATGGCTAGTGAAAATCACAGGCGGAACCAAAAGAAAATTTCTGTTTTTCCAATTTATTTCACCTGCCATCCGGCAAGCGCCAGAAACTGCCGGACAAAAGCGCGGCCAAACACAGAAGAACAGCGTCAAAACGCAATTTTACTGAATCAGAGCCATGGCCCGTTCAACCAGGAGAAACGTAGCCCGTTTTGAATCAGCCAGTGACCTCGCCTCGTCATCCACGCCCCATTGCTCTTCCTGCCAGATTTCATCTACCCGTGAAAGGCTCCACGCCTCATCCGCCGACAGCCGTTTCCTGGCGACAGCCAAGCCCAGAACCAGCGACCCAGAGATGGTCACCCAGTCATAAAGCGCCTTGAGATGAAAGCCCTCAAAGGGGCGCACATGATCGGCCAGTTTTTTCAAACTAGCCTCGGGCTGGGCGATATGCATGATGCCGGCGGTAACGTTGAGCGGCGCGCCAAGGGTTTCCGCGCTCCATTGCAGGATCGGCCCCCATGCCTCGGCCTGGCGCGCTGCCAGCTCTTGCGGCGCCTCGGCGCGATAGCAAAGCAGATCGGTCTCGCCATAAAGCGCGATCTTGGCGGCGATCTCGGCCCGCTCCTCCACCGCTTGATCCAGCCCGGCATAGGCAAAGCTGGTATAGGGCATTTTGGCGGTTTCCACCTTCCCTTCCACCACCTGCCACTCGGCAGAAATCTCGGCGGCCAGCGTCTGGCTTGGCACGATCAGCGGCCGCTTCATCGGGGTTTTCAGCGGGCGTTCGTCAAGGGTGACCGTATATCCGCCCTCGGCCTTCACCACACGGGCCTGCTTCCAAAACCGCTTTAGTTCAAATACCATGCCCTAGCTCCAGATCTCGTTCAGCGCCGCGTCCAGCTCGGCAAAATCATCGATAATCACATCCGCCGCCCCAAGCCGGCGAACGGGGTGATAGCCCCAATTCACGCCAATCGTCGCAAACCCGGCCGCACGGCCCATTTCCATATCGAATTCGGTATCGCCCACCATTACCGCCCGCGCCGCCTCCACGCCGGTATCGGCCAGCGCCTGAAGCAGCATCGATGGGTGGGGCTTGCTTGGATGGTTATCCGCGGTTTGCGAGGTCACGAAAAACCGGCCGATATCATGGGAATGATAGGCATGATCCAGCCCGCGCCGCGCCTTGCCCGTGGCCACGCCCAGCAAGATTTCATCCACGCGATGCAGCCGCTCCAGCGCCTCGATCGCGCCGGGGTAAAGCGGCGCTTTCGCCTCGCCCCCCAGCTTTGCGCGCAGCTCGATAAAGCTGCGGCGATATAGCTCCACGGTGCGATGATTCTCGCTCGCATCCAGATCGGGCAGCAGCACCTCCACCGCCGCATCCAGCGATAACCCGACAATCGAAAGCACATCCGCCTTGCTCGGCGCGGGGTGTCCGGCCTGCTCGAATGCATAGCGCATCGCCATCAGGATAAAATCCTGACTATCCATCAGGGTGCCATCCATATCGAACATGACCAGCTTCAGATCCCTCATTCAAATATCGCAAACGGATCTTTGGGGGCCCATTTCAGGTTCCAGCCAAACAGATCCCAGCTGCGGGCCATATGCTCGGGCAACGGGGCCTCGAAAAACATTTCCTTTTTGGTAAACGGATGGATAAACCCGATCGAGCGCGCATGCAGGTGCATTTTTCGGCTGATATCCCCGCCGATTTTTGCGCCCCAGCCCTCGCCATCATTGCTCTGGCTGCTGCCGCCATATTTACCATCCCCCACAATCGGGCAGCCGATTTCGGCCATATGCACCCGAAGCTGGTGGGTGCGCCCCGTAACCGGCACCAGCCCAACCCATGTGGCGCGGGTGCCGATATTTTCGATCACCGCATAATCGGTGGTTGCACGCTTGGCGCCGGGCGTGCTGTCGACCTCATTGGGGTGAATGCAATGCATTTTTTCGCCTGCCCCATGCGGGCCATGCCCCGAGGCCTTAATCAGGCCATATTGAATCGTGCCCACCCGCTCGGGCAAGCGCCCCGCCACCAAGGCCCAATACACCTTGCGGGTTTCGCGATCTTGCAGCGCTTTTGCCAGTGCCTTGGCTGCGCGGCCATTGCGGGCCAGCAATAGCACGCCCGAGGTATCCTTATCCAGCCGATGCACCAGTTTGGGCTTTTTCTCTTCGCCGAATTTCAGCTCCTCGGCCAGCATATCCACATGGATATCATGCCCCGTGCCGCCCTGCGTGGGCAGCCCTGCCGGCTTGTTGATCACAATAAAATGCTCGTCCTTGAACAGCACCGCATCTTGAATCATCTTGCGGTCATCATCCGTAACCACGGCAATATTGCGCTCGCGCAAATCGCGCGCATCGGGCAATGGTGGCACCCGCACATTCTGGCCCGCTTCCAGCCGCGTGCCCGGCTTCACCCGCCCTTTTTCCACCCGGATTTCGCCCTTGCGGCACAGCTTTTCAATCCGCCCCTGCGAGATATGCGGAAACATCCGCTTGAACCAGCGATCCAAGCGCTGGTCCTGGCCGTCTTCATCAACCGTCAGGTTTTGCACGCCGCTCATGTCAGGCTCCTGGCTAGGGCCATGCCGGCAACAAGCGCCAGCATAGCGAGGACGACCGAGCCGCCCATATAAATGGCCGCCGCGCCGTAGCGGCTGCGCTCCAACAGGAACACCGCGTCTAGCGAAAAGGCCGAAAATGTGGTGAAGCCGCCAAGCACGCCCGTCAGGATAAACGGAGCGTAGCGGGCAAAGCCACCATCCATACGCTCTAGCATATAAAAGGCGGCAAAGCCCATAAGGAAAGAACCAAGGATATTGACAAACATGGTGCCGTAAGGGAATCCGCTGCCAAGCAGGCGCAGGGCAAGGCCACCGCCGGCATAGCGCAGGGAGGCCCCGATGGCCCCGCCCAGGGCGACTTGTAATAACACCGGCATCACGCCCCCTTTTCTTTGGCGCGCTTTTCGCGCAAACGGGCAAAATAGTCGAGCCGTTTCTTCAGCTCGCGCTCATGGCCGCGCTCGACCGGCAAATAGTAAATGCCGCGCTTCATGGTTTCGGGGAAGTAATTCTGGCCCGAAAAACCATCCTCGGCGTCATGGTCATATTGATAGCCATCGCCATAGCCCTGCTCCTTCATCATGGCCGTGGGCGCATTCAGGATATGCTTGGGGGGTGGCTCGGAGCCGGTTTTCTTGGCGTCTACCATCGCGTTATTATAAGCGGCATAAGCGGCATTTGATTTGGGGGCCAGCGCCAGATACATCACCGCCTGCGCCAGCGCCAGCTCCCCCTCGGGCGAGCCGAGCCGCTCATAGGTGGCCCACGCATCAAGGCATTGCCGCTGCGCTTCGGGGTCGGCCAGCCCGATATCCTCCACCGCCATGCGGGTGATGCGGCGCGCCAGATAACGCGGATCTTCGCCGCCGGTGAGCATACGGGCGAGCCAGTAAAGCGCCGCGTCAGGATCCGAGCCGCGCACCGATTTATGCAGGGCGGAAATCAGGTTATAATGCGCCTCGCCGGATTTATCATATTGCGCGGCGCGGCGGTTGAGGCGCTTTGACAGGGCTTCACG
>JALSHK010000003.1 GCA_026982275.1 Paracoccaceae bacterium
GAGCTCCTCCAGCGTCAGCAATTCCTTTTTGGGCAGGAAGGTCATGTCTTCGGACATGCAATAATAGCAGCGGAAATCGCAGCGATCCGTGACGGAAACGCGCAGATAGGAAACCGCGCGCTGGAAGGGATCTATGAGCTTGGGAATGGTCATTTATGGGCCTTTCGTTGCGGATAGTCTAGGCTCGTTACAATGAGGTTGCAAGGGGTGGGCAAGCGCCGCTAGAGTGTTGGAAAATGCAAAAAGGGCAGGGTATGATAGCGGATCGACTGGTGGAGAATACAAGGGATTGGGCGGCCATGCGGGCGGCGTTCAAATGGCCAACCCCAGCGCGCTATAATATCGCCGAGCAGATCTGCGAACGCTGGGCGCGCGCCGAGCCGGATCGGGTGGCACTGATCTATATCCGCCCCGATGGCGAGCGGCGCAGCTATACATATATCCAGCTTTCAAGGGCTTCCTCGCGCTTGGCCAACGCCTTGGCGGCGCATGGGCTGGGGCGGGGCGATCGCTGCGCGGTGCTGCTGCCCCAAACTCCCGAAACCATCCTGACCCATCTGGCGTGCTATAAGCTCGGCGCCGTTGCGGTGCCGCTATTTACGCTGTTTGGCGAGGATGGCCTGCGCTATCGCTTGCAGAATTCCGGCGCAAAAACGGTGGTGACCGACGGGGCCAACCTGCACAAGGTTTTGAACATCCGTGAGGATCTGCCCGCGCTGGAGGCGGTTTACTCGATTGACCAGCGCGAAAGCGGCGTGCGCGGCTTCTGGCAAGAATTAGGCAAGGCCAAAGACACCTGCGAGATGGCAGATACCACCCTGAACGATCCGGCCTTCATCAGCTATACCAGCGGCACAACCGGCCCGCCAAAGGGGGCGTTGCACGGCCATAAGGTGCTGCTCGGGCATTTGCCCGGGGTGGAAACCCACCATAATTTCCTGCCCCAAGCGGGCGACAAGCTCTGGACACCGGCCGATTGGGCCTGGATGGGCGGGTTAACCAATGTGATGATGCCGGCCCTGAATTACGGGGTGCCGCTGGTGGCGCACCGGATGGCGAAATTCGACCCTGACGAGGCCTTTGCCCTGATGGCGCGCGAGGGCATTCGCAATACATTTTTGCCCCCCACCGCACTAAAGCTGATGCGGCAAAGCCGCGCCTCGGTGGCGCTGCGCTCGGTGGGATCGGGCGGGGAGGCCTTGGGGGCCGAGCTGCTGGAATGGGGCCGTGAAAAGCTGGGCACCACCATAAACGAATTCTATGGCCAGACGGAATGTAATCTTGTGCTGGGGAATTGCATGGCGGCCTTTGCGCCGCGCGCCGGCTCAACCGGCAAGGCCACGATCGGCGCAGAGCTGACGATTCTGGGCGTAGACGGCCAGCCCCTGCCGATAGGCGAAACCGGAGAGATCGCGGTGAAGCGCGGCATCCCGCAGATGTTCCTTGAATATTGGCAGCAGCCCGAAAAAACCGCCGAGAAATTTGTTGGAGACTGGATGTTGACGGGGGATGTGGGGTGTCAGGACGAAGACGGATATTTCCATTTTTCTGCGCGGGCCGATGATGTGATTACCTCCTCGGGCTATCGCATTGGCCCCTCCGAGATCGAGGATTGTCTGGTTGGGCATGAGGCGGTGGCGATGGCGGCGGTGATCGGGGTGCCGGATCCGGTGCGCACCGAGATCGTCAAGGCTTTTGTGGTGCTGAACGGGGCAGGGGACGAGGCCTTGAAGCGCGAGCTGATCCTGCGGGTGCGAGAGAAGATATCGCCCCATGTGGCCCCGCGCGAGGTGGAATTCATTAAGGCTTTGCCAATGACGGCTACGGGAAAAATCATGCGTCGCGAGCTGAAGCCAAAAGCCGGGACCGCGCGGGATTGACCCCCGCGCCCCCGGCCTTGGAGCCGGCCGCAAGGCAGGCGTTAATTGCGAGCCATCTTTGACAGGCGCGGCAGCATGGCGGAGAAATCCTTGCCCCTGCCGTCTTCACCCTCGACAAAACGCGCGTATTCCTGCGTGGCGTGCTGGCCCAGCGGCGTTGCGGCCCCGACCGCTTCTGCGGCTTGCTGGGAGAGGCGCAGGTCTTTGAGCATCAGCTCGCTGGCAAAGCCGGGATTGTAATCATTGTCGGCGGGGGATTGCGGGCCAATGCCGGGGGCGGGGCAATAGGCGTTCAGGCTCCAGGAATAGCCGGAAGATGTGCTGACCACGTCAAACATTTTTTGCCGATCCAGCCCGAGCTTGTCGGCCAGGGCAAAGGCTTCGCAGGTGACGATCATAGTCGCGCCCAAGATCATATTATTGCAAATCTTGGCCGCCTGGCCTGCGCCGCTCTCGCCGCAATGCACGGCTTTTTGGCCCATGATTTCAAACAGTGGCTCGGCGATTTTGAAGGCTTTGGCGCTGCCCCCTGCCATGAAGGTCAGCGTGCCGGCATCCGCGCCGCCAATGCCGCCGGATACCGGCGCATCCACGCTAAGCGGCCAATCAGCGGCAACCGCGCGGGCGCTTTCCACATCCACGGTAGAGCAATCGATGAAACAGGCATTTTCGGGCAGGGCGGGGATAACTTCTGCCGCCACCGCCCGCAGGATTTGCCCGTTGGGCAGCATGGTGACGAGGACATCCGCGCCCATGGCGGCCTCGGCGCTGCTGCTGGCCTGCGCCACGCCTTCAATGCGGATACCCGCCACATCAAACCCTGTAACCTCATGGCCTGCTACGGCCAGATTGCGGGCCATGTGGCCGCCCATATTGCCAAGGCCGATAAATCCGATTTTCATGGCATGTCCTTTATAGTTTTAGCGCGTTGTCCCCGAGGGGCATCAGCATTTTGCTGATTTGCAGCGGAGTGACCTCCTCCAGCGTGGCTGGGTTCCATTGTGGATTGCGGTCTTTGTCGATGATGGCCGCGCGGATGCCTTCGACAAAATCACCTTCGGAGGCGGAACGATAGGTAAAGCGGTATTCCATACCCAGCGCGCCCTCGATTGTATCCAGCCCGCGCACGCGGCGCACCAGCTCCAGCGTAGATTCCACTGAAAGCGGGCAATTGCGCCGCAACGCCTTTTCGGCGGCTTGTTCCCACGGGGTGCCCTTGAAGCCACGGATAATATCGGCCACGGTCCGGCCATTGAAATTGCGGTCGATCTGCGCCTGGTCGCGCTTTAGCGTGGCCATAGGGCCTGTGGTGGCGGTGGCATCGATAGCCGATACATGGCCCGTGGCTTCGAGTGTTTCAATCAGCCCGGGCCATGCGGCGCGGGGTATGAAATAATCGGCAAAGCCGGCATAAATCGCATTTCCGGGGTCCATTCGCGCCGCGGTGCAGCCGATGAATTCGCCCACATGTCCGGGCGCGCGGGCCAAAAGCCACGATCCGCCCACATCCGGCACCAGTCCGATCGAGCATTCCGGCATGGCGATTTGCGAGTTTTCACATACGATCCGGTGGGAACCATGGCAGGCAATGCCCACCCCGCCGCCCATGGTGAAGCCCTGCATAAAGGCCACATAGGGCTTGGGGAAATTGAACAGCTTGGCATTCATGCGGTATTCGTCGCGCCAGAATTTGCGGCCATATTCAAAATCGCCCGTCTTGGCGGTATCATACATTTGCTGGATATCGCCACCGGCGCAAAAGGCGCGGTCGCCCTCGGCATCAATCACGACAAGCTCGATGGCGGGGTCCTCGGCCCATTCATCCAGCGCGGCCTCGATCGCCAAGGCCATTTCATAGGTGAGGGCATTCAGTGCCTCGGGGCGGGTGAGGGTGATCCGGCCTGCTTTGCCGGTAATGCGGATGTCGATGTCAGCCACGGTCTCGCTCCTGTAATACTGCGCGCGCTGTGATCAGGCGCATGATTTCATTGGTGCCTTCGAGGATCTGATGCACCCGAAGATCTCGCACGATTTTTTCTATACCGTAATCCGCAAGGTATCCATAGCCCCCCAGCATTTGCAGGCTGCCATTGGCGACCTCAAAGGCGGTATCGGTGACAAACCGCTTGGCCATGGCGCAATATTTCGTTGCATCCGGCGCGCCGCTATCCAGCTTCCATGCCGCCTGGCGCAAGAAAATGCGCGCGGCTTGCAGCTCGGTCTCCATATCGGCCACGCGGAATTGCAGCGCCTGAAATTGATCCAGCGTTTTGCCAAAGGCGCGGCGCTCGCCCATGTAATTCAGCGCGATATTCAGGGCGTTTTGCGCGCCACCTAGGGCGCTGGCCGAGATATTCAGCCGCCCGCCATCCAGCCCGGCCATGGCATAGCTGAAGCCCTTGCCTTCTTCGCCGATCAGGTTCTCCTGCGGGATATCGCAATCGTCAAATTGCACCTGCGCCGTTGGTTGGGCCTTCCAGCCCATTTTTTCTTCCAGCGCGCCAAAGGAAAGGCCTTTGGCTCCCGCTTCCACCACCATGCAGGATATCCCCTTGGGTCCATCTTCGCCGGTGCGGGCCATCACCAGATAGGCATCGGAATAGCCGCCGCCCGAGATGAAAGCCTTGGTGCCATTCAGGCGATAGCCGGCATCGCCGCGCGCGGCTTTGCTGCGAAGGGCGCTGGCATCCGAGCCGCTGCCCGGCTCGGTGAGCGCATAGGAAAACACCGTTTCCATGCTGCACATTTTTGGCAGCCACTTGGCTTTGCTTTCGGGCGAGCCGAATTTATCAACCATGCCGCCGCACATATTGTGGATCGAGAGGAACGAGCCAACGGCGGGGCAGGCCATGGCGAGGGCCTCGAAAACCAAGGTCGCATCCAGCCGGGAAAGGCCGCTGCCGCCATGGGATTCAGACACATATAACCCGCCAAACCCAAGGGCTGCGATCTCGGGCCAGATGGTTTTGGGGATAGTGCCTTCTGCCTCCCATTGGCGCGCATATGGCGCAATTTCGGACTGGCCGAAATCATAGGCCATATCGAAGATCATCTGCTGTTCTTCAGAAAGGGAGAAATCCATCTTGGGCCTCCTGAAATGAATGGTTGTTCAGTTCACCTTAGGAAACTCCGGAGGCAATGGGAAGAAAAAAGAGATGGAGCGAGGATTACCTCCGGAGCATATGCACTATATTTTTCCGAAAGCCGCATTATACTCAATCCGGCTGTCTGTTTCCGGCTTGTGATTGGTGGATACTATTGGAGCAATCAAACATCCAGCGATTCCACAAACTGCGCGTTTTCCTGAATATACTGGAACCGCAGCTCCGGTTTTTTGCCCATCAGTCGCTCCACAAGATCCCCCGTTTCCCCCGGTTCATCCTCCTGGATCGTAACCTTGATCAGGGTGCGTGATTTCGGGTCCATCGTGGTTTCTTTCAACTGGCCCGGGTTCATTTCCCCCAGCCCTTTAAAGCGGGAAACCTCGATTTTTCCGCGCGCGCCCAGCCCTTTTTCCAGCCATTCATCCCGCTCGGCCGCATCGGCGGCATAAACCGATTTTGCCCCTTGCGTGAGCCGGAAAAGCGGTGGCGCGGCCAAAAACAGGTGACCGCCATCAATCAATGGTCTCATCTGGGTGTAAAATAGCGTCATCAGCAGGGCTGAAATATGGGCACCGTCCACATCCGCATCGGTCATGATGATGATGCGGTCATAGCGAAGATCTTCGATATTGAACTTGGTGCCCATCTGAACACCCATGGCCTGACATAGGTCGTTAATCTCTTGATTTTGCATCATTTTATTGCTGGCCGCTCCCAGCACGTTCAGTATTTTGCCCTTGAGCGGCAAAATCGCCTGTGTTTTGCGGTTTCGCCCCTGCTTGGCCGATCCACCTGCCGAATCCCCTTCCACAATGAACAGCTCGGAGCCTTCACGATTCGCTCCCGAGCAATCCGCAAGCTTGCCGGGAAGGCGGAGTTTTTTGGTGGCGGATTTACGCTGGGTTTCCTTCTCTGCGCGGCGCTTCAGCCGCTCCTCGGCGCGCAGCACAAGATAATCAAGGATTGCGCCTGCCGATTTGCTATCCGCGGCCAGCCAGTTGTCAAAATGGTCCCGCACCGCATTTTCGACCATTTTCTGGGCGATCTCATTAGACAGGCGGTCTTTGGTTTGGCCCACAAAGCTGGGGTTGCGAATAAATATGGAAATCAGCGCGCAGCCGCCCGTTGTCAGGTCATCGCGCACAATGCTGGCAGCTTTTTTATTGCCCACAAGCTCGCCATATGCCCGCACACCTTTCAGGATCGCCGCCCAAAAGCCGCTCTCGTGGGTGCCGCCATCGCGGGTGGGCACGGTGTTGCAATAGCTGTCCAGAAAGCCGTCAACCATCGGGGTCCAGTTGATGGCCCACTCCACGGAGCCGGGCTGGTTGAATTTCTCCTGAAAATCGACTTTTCCCGCAAATGGCATATCTGCATAAACCATCACATTGCCCAGAACTTCTGACAAGTATTCCGCCAGCCCGCCCGGGTAATGGAATTTTGCCTCCATCGGCATCTCGCCGTCCTCGATCGCAGATTTCCAGCGTATTTCCACGCCGGAAAACAGAAAGGCTTTGGAGCGGACAAGCTCGTATAGCCTTGATGGCTTGAACTTGAGCTTGCCGAAAATTTCAGGGTCCGGATGGAAGGTGACAGTGGTGCCGCGCCTGTTCGGGGCGGCTCCGATTCTCTCTAGCGGCCCCAAAGGTTTGCCGCGTGAAAAGCTCTGACTGAAAACCTCGCGGTTGCGCGCAACTTCCACCACCATACTGTCGCTTAGCGCGTTCACAACAGAAGAGCCAACACCGTTCAGCCCCCCGGATGTCTGGTAGGCCCCCTCGGTGAACTTGCCGCCCGCATGCAGCGTGGTAAGAATAACCTCCAGCGCGGATTTGTCAGGGAACTTCGGGTGTGGATCTATCGGAATACCACGGCCATTATCGCGAACCATTACCGAATAATCAGCCAGCAGCTCTACCTCGATCCGGCTGGCATGCCCCGCCACCGCTTCGTCCATGGAATTATCCAGCACCTCTGCAACAAGATGGTGCATTGCGCGGCTATCGGTGCCACCGATATACATGCCCGGCCGCTTGCGCACCGGCTCAAGCCCTTCCAGCACCTCGATGGAAGCAGCATCATAATCGTTAGAGGCGGCATCTTCATTGAAGAGGTCATTGACCATA
>JALSHK010000004.1 GCA_026982275.1 Paracoccaceae bacterium
CCGATCCGTTGGAGCGCACGCCCGATGCCCGCGCCTTTGCCAACGGCATCCATGATGCGTTACGCAATGTGGAGAGGCAGGTGCTGGATGATACGGATCGCACCGTGGTTATGCCCAGCGGCGGCGCGCCGGCACCGGCAAATTTGAGCGAGACAATGGCGGCACAAATGCCGAAATCGGCGTTATCGCGCATCGAGGCGCTATTAACAGTCCAGATTGGCCCTATAGCCAAGGTTCTGGTGCGCCGTGTTTCCGGCTCCACCACCGATACCGGACAATTGATCAATAAACTGGCCGCCGAAATCGGACCCGAGCATCGCGAGGCTTTCAAGATCGCGGTGCAGCAGCATCTGGGCCAGACCGGCGCGCGCACCACCGGCGCAGGGCCGATGCTGAATGATGAATTGCTCGAAGCCCTCACGCGCGAGCTGGTGCCACATATCGGGCCAATCGCCAAGATCCTGATCAAGAAAACCGCAAAAACCTGCACCACCCGCGAGGCGCTATGCGAATCGCTGGCCAATCACATCGATGATCCCGCCGCCCGTGCCAAATTCTTGCAAACCATGGCCTGAGCTTATAGCACCACCTGAATTTCTACCCGGCGGTTTGAGTCCGCCCGCGGGTTGGCCGGATCCTTGAGCCGCGATTCACCCATGCCGATCGCTTGTAAAAGCGAACCGTCTATGCCGCATTCCCGCACCATATAGCGCACCACCTCGTCGGCGCGGGCCTGGCTCAGAGTGAGGTTGTATTGCACCGATCCGGCGGCATCGGTGTGGCCGATAATCCGGTAAATTCCGTGTTCGGTTGGTGCGGCCGGGCCTTCGGCACTGGCGGCGAGCGCGGCCTCGTTGGCGTCAATCGCGCTGCACAGGGCATCTACTTGTGATTTTGAATCCGGTTTTAGCAGGGCGGAATCAAATTCGAAAAAGATCGTTAGATCAATCACCAGATCTTCGGGGATGGCCGCGCCTTCGGTGCTGGCGGCGACGGCCTCGCCAGGCACGGTTGTGCCAAGCGCAATGCCCGAATCCACTGATTCAGGGGTTGATTCCGTAACGAACTCCAGGGTGCGGGACACACCTAGATCGCCCTCGGCAGCCAGATTTTCGCGCTGGGCTTGCAGCAAAGCCAGTATTTCGGCTGCGGTCATCTCTTGCGCCACTACGCCCATCGGGCTGCTGGCAATCATTATCGCCAAAGCGACTCCGAATTTACGAAAAGCCATAATATACTCCCGTTCAAGTAAAAATGCCGCGCAAATATAGCCGAATTTTCATTTTGCGGCAAATCTGCCGATATGTGCAATATAATACAGTTGGGGATTTAAGGTTCGGTTACAAGATAGCGGCTAACCACCATTGTGCTATCCGCTTGTAATATATCGCGGTTTTCATCCAGGGCCTCTTGCAGCGCGGCGATGCTTTCCGCCCTTGGCCGCAGCCCGTCAAATAGCGGTTCTCGGGAAAGCACTACCACCATCATATTGGTGCCAAAAGGCTCTACCACCCGAAACCCGACATTGCTGGTCGAGGCCTCCGAAACCGGATAGGAAAGCCGGACCGTCACCTGATCACCGCTGATTTCGCCGATAGGGGGCAAGGTGTGCGCTTGTCGCGATTGATGCGGCAGAAGATGAAACACCTGCCCCTCGGCATCCACATAAAATGCATAAAGAAAGCCGGTGGCGCTGGCGGGAAGCCGAACCTCGATCACCGGATTTTCGCCATTGCGAAACGGGGCGGCACCCGGACCGCCTGCTTTCTGGCCATAAGAATAAAGGATTTCCATGCCGTTATCCTGTGGTGGCGGCAGCAGGCTTTCCATCAGGCAGACCGGCTCGTTCAGCACGCCAAGATTATAGTCAATGCCGCGCCCGCCTGTGGCCTCTTCCAGCACCAGATCAAATACATCCACATCGCTTTCCCGTGCGATAATGCCGGAAACGGTGATCCGGTCATCGATGCCCAGCTGCACCCCGTCGCCGCCGGTTATGCGCAGCGGGCCGCAGGTTTCGTAGGTCTGGATCAGCTCGTTCAGATCGGCCAAAAGCACGGGCGGTTCGGCGATGGTCAGGCTGATCACGGCTTCCACATCCAATAAGGCGGCATTGTTTTCAAAGCCGAGTCTCACCTCGCCCGCAGTGATGGCGTCGGGCGCTTCGCCGGAAAGGGTGGCGGTTTCATCGACCATCTCGAACACCCATGAATTAAGCGGTGCGGCCAGCTTGGCCATAGAGGCCGAAATCTGTTCCCAGCGCTCGTTCGGCTCGCCGCTGGCATAGGTGAAGTCGGGGATAATGCCATAGCCATCAAACCCTTGCCCAAGCTCCGCGACAAGGCTATCGCCCAATTCCGGACCGCGCACATTGCCGGAAATGCGGATATCCCGGGTGTTTGCCTCATGCAGGATACGGATCGAATAGGGGGTTTCACGCTCGAATTTCGGGGGGAATACGATCTCCCTGCCCGGCCCGAGGCCAAAATACCAGCCCCCTGCGCCAAGCGCGGCAAGGAACAAGAGCAGCGCAAATTTACCGCCGCCACCGCTGGCTTTTGGCTCATCCGGCAGGCCCTGAAAGCCGGTGGTCGGCCTTGAGGGCGCGATGATAGTGGGTTCGAAATCCACCGGTCGGGCGGGGGCAAGCGGCGCGCCCTCCAGCCATTGCAGCATCTCGGCGGCGGATTGAAAGCGGTCTTCGGGTGCCGGCTCGGCCAGCCGCGTTATCAGCGCGCCAAGGCGGCCGGGCACATCACGGGCATCCACCCGCTCGGCCTTGGCCTTGACGATCTCCATCAAGGAAGATCCAACGCGGTTTGCCTTGCCGCGATAGGCATTCAGCAGGGTAATCCCGAGGCTATAAAGATCGGAGCGGGCATCGGCATCGCCATTCAGCTGCTCGGGGGAGGCATATTGGTATTTACCGGCAAATCCGCCGCCGACCACCGTTTGGGCGTTTTCCGAAATATCGCGGGCAATGCCAAAATCAATCAGCTTGGCGCGGGCGGGATCGCCATCCGGCAAGATGAAATTATCCGGCGAAATATCGCGGTGAAAGGCATTTTGGGCATGGGCGGCCATCAGCCCCTTGCCCGCCCGCTGTGCGATCAGCAGCAGGGACTCCGCATCAATCGGCCCGCGCTCCTGCATCAAATCAGCCAGGGATGGCCCCTCGATATATTCCATCACCAAAAATACAAACCCGCCATGCATTTCCGATTTCAGCAATTCGTTATAGCGCACCACCGCGTCATCGATCACATTGTGCAGCACATCGGCCTCGCGGCGCATCAGATTGATAAACGCCTCGTTTTGCGAGAATTCCTGCTTCAGGATCTTGATGGCGAATTTGCGGCCAGACACTACATTTTTCGCCAGATACACCTCGCCGGTGCCGCCCGAGCCGATCAGCTTTTCAATTATATATGTATTATTGAGCAGCTCGCCGGCCTGCAAAATGCCTTGGGGTGTGTTCACAGCCTAAACCTCTTTCGTTCTGGAAAGAAGGCTAGCGGGTGGCGCGTGCAAAATCCACTATTAATGGCAGGCGGAAAATGGCGCAGCCACGGCGGGTATCGAAAAAACCCTGATTGGCCCTTGATCTGCGCAGGCATAGCTCCATATTCCACATACTCAATATGTAAAACACCAACCGACTGGAACCAAGTTATGAAAACCTTTACAATCGCCACCGTAGCCGCTGCGCTGCTTGCCACCTCTGTCGCCGCCCAAAATGCCCCGGGTGCCGGATTCATCACCGGCTGGGATCTGGACGATAACGGCTCGGTTTCCCTTGCTGAAATCGTGGAGCGCCGCGGGAATGTGTTTTTCGCCTTTGATGCCGATGAGGACGGGGTGCTGACCGCCGGGGAATATGTGGCGTTTGATGAAGCCCGCGCGGCGGATCAAGCGAATGAAAATGCCGCAACCGGTGGCGGCGGGAAAGGCAAAGCCGCCGTGGGCATGACCCTTGAATTTAACGATGTCGATGGCAATGGCGAAGTGAGCCGCGAAGAATTTGCCAGCCAGAGCGAAGCGTGGTTTGCCATTCTGGACCGCAATGGCGACGGCGAAGTGACCACCGCCGATTTCGGCCAGCCATAATTCAACGCTCGGGCGGTGCCTGTCCTTCAGGCTCCGCCCGCATTTTGCGCTCCAGCCGGCGCAGGCCGAGCGACAGCGTCACCGTCATCATCAGATAGACATAGGCGACGATATTATAGGTCTCGAAAAACCGGAAGCTGCCCGCGGCATAGATTTTGCCAAGCTGGGTAATATCGGCCACGCCCAGCACCGAAACCAGCGAACTGTCTTTGATCAGGGCGATAAAATCATTGCCAAGCGGCGGCAGGATGGTGCGGATCGCCTGCGGAAATATAATATGGCGAAAGCGCTGCCAGCCATTCAGGCCCAGCGCCTTGGCCGCCTCGATCTGGCCCGGCTCGACGGACTGGATCCCGGCGCGAAACACCTCGGCGATAAAGGCGGAATAGCCGATGGAGAGCGCCAGCACGGCCCGCCACATCAGCGATAGATCGCGGGTGCGCATCGCGTCAAACCCCAGCGGCTCGATTACCCAGTTTATCGCCACCACCAGCGCGGGTGCTGCCACAAAGGCGATATAAAACAGCAGCACCAATATCGGAATGCCGCGAATAATCTCGATATAAAACCGCGCAAGCTGGCGCAAAACCACAAAGCGCGACAACGAGCCGACCGCGAGGACAAGCCCCACCACCGAAGCAATGAAAAACGCCACCAGCGTAACAAAAACCGTAACCCACACCCCGCGTGAAACAATGGTGATCACCTGGGTGTAAAGCTCGTCTGTGGCCACGCGGTAAGCGAGGTATAGCCCGATCGTGACCGCAACCAGCAGCCAATAGGGGAAGTCTTTATCTTGGTTTTGCTGCACGGAAAATCCTGAATCCCCCCCCCGATGCCATGCGCCGGAAGGGGGGCTGGCCTTAGCCGCCCATTTTATACTCAAGGAACCATTTGGTGTTGAGCGCATCCAGCGTGCCGTCGGCGCGCATGGCGGCGATGGCGGCGTTGATCGGCGCTACCAGCTCCGAGCCTTTGGGAAAGATAAAGCCGAAATCCTCGGTCCCCAGCGCTTCGCCCACGATTTTCAGCCCGCCATTCGAGGCCTCTACATAGCCATTGCCCGCGGTGCCATCGGTCAGCACAAGGTCCACATCGCCCGCCTTCAATGCCTGCACCGTGGCGCCAAAGGTTTCAAACAGCTTGATACGCGGATTGGCTTCATCCCCGTCCAGCACATCATAAACCCCGACATAAAACGGCGTGGTGCCGGGCTGGGCGGCCATCAGCAGCTCGGGATCGGCGGCAAAACCGGCGGCATCGGAAAAGCGGCTTTCATCGCCCGCAACCATCATCACCATTTCAGAGCGCATATAGGGATCGGAGAAATCGACCTTTTCCATCCGGTCTTCGCGGATGGTAATGCCGGTCATGCCCATATCATATTGCCCGTCGGATACGGCAGGGATCATCGCATCCCAGCTGATATTCTGGTATTCGATGGTCAGGTTCAGCCGCTTGGCAATCTCGGCCATGGCGTCATATTCCCAGCCCACGGCATTGCCGGTGGCCGGCTCCACAAATTGCAACGGCGGATAGGCGTTTTCGGTGACGATCACAATGGTTTGGCCGCCAAGATCGGGCAGGGATTGCGCCGATGCGCCAGCGGCCACGCCCAGCGCCAGAACGCCCGCAAGAATAGATTGAAGCTTCATCATTTCCTCCTGTTGGTTTGTTTTCAGACTATGGCCGATGGGGCGCAGGCGCGCAAGGTGTCGGATTCATCGGTTTATGGGTCGGCAGGTGGCGCTTGAAATTTGGCGTTTTCGGGTAAACAATCAGCAAAATGATATGCGAAAGGTGCCGCTATGAAAGATCGTATCAAGGCTCTGGTTATCGGGGGCGGCGCTGTGGGCGCGGGAATAGCCTATCATCTGGCCAAGGCGGGCTGGGAGGATGTGGTGCTGCTGGAGCGCGACGAGCTGACCAGCGGCTCCACATGGCACGCGGCGGGGCTTTTGCCGCTGTTTAACATGGGCTATGCCACCAGCCATATCCATGATTATTCGGTGAAGTTTTATAAAGAGCTGGAGGCCGAAACCGGCCTGAATGCGGGGTTTTCCGTGGTGGGTAATCTGCGCATGGCACAAACCGAAGCGCGGATGGATGAATACAGGCTCTATGCCACAACCGCCGATTCCGTGGGGATAGACTACGAATTCCTGACCCCCGAGCAGATCAAGGCCCGCTGGCCGCTGATCCGCACCGATGATCTGAAAGGCGCACTTTATCATCCGGCTGATGGCTATATAAACCCCGCCGATGTGACCATGGCCATGGCCAAGGGCGCGCGGCAGCGCGGGGTAGAGATCATCCGCAAGCGGCAGGTAGACAGCTATGAGTGGGCCGGCGACCACTGGATCGTGCGCGGGGCGATTATGATGGAAAAGGGCGGCAACCTTGTGCCGTCAAGCGAGACCTTCGAGATTCACGCCGAGCATGTGGTCACGGCCACGGGCAACCATGCCCAGCGCACCGCCAGGCTGCTGGGGATCAAAATTCCCGCCATTCCGGTGGAGCATCAGTTTATCGTCACCGATGCCGATCCTGCCTTGGTGGAATGGCGCAAAACCAACCCAGAGCATCCGGTGATCCGCGATGCCGATGCGCAATCTTACGTGCGTGAAGAGCGCGGCGGCTGGATTCTAGGGGTTTATGAAAAAGGCGCCCCCGCCTGCTTTGAGCACGGCGTGCCCGACAGCTTCCGCGCCGATCTTTTCCCGCTCGATCTGGAGCGGATCGAGGATCAGTATATGGCGATGATCCACCGGATGCCGTCTTGCGAGGAGTCCGGCCTGAAGGACGATTTCAACGGCCCGATCTGCTACACCCCCGATGGCAACCCGCTGGTTGGCCCCGCGCCGGGCCTGCGCAATATGTGGTTGGCGGAGGGCTTCAGCTTTGGCATTACCGCTGCGGGCGGCACCGGCTATTACCTCGCACAAATGA
>JALSHK010000005.1 GCA_026982275.1 Paracoccaceae bacterium
GCGCTGGAGTTCACCAGCCCGCTCTGGATTGCGCTTCTGGCCCCGCTATTGCTGGGAGAAACCCTGACTATGCAAAAAACCCTTGTTGTGGTTTTGGGCTTTTTTGGTGTGCTCATTGTCGCACGTCCGGGAATTGAGCCGATCACATGGGGACACATGGCAGGTCTGGGAGCGGCTGCCGGTTTTGCGCTCAACGCAATTTTCACCAGCAAAATCATGCGGCAGGATTCGGTGCTGACCGTGCTGTTCTGGATGACCCTGCTACAAACGGGGTTTTCCTTTCTGCTTTCGCTGCAAGGCGGTATTCCATGGCCCTCGGCAGGGCTTTGGCCGTGGCTGTTCCTGGTTGGATTAACGGGCCTAAGTGCGCATTATTGCCTGACCACAGCGCTGGGGCTGGCACCGGCATCTGTAGTTGCCCCAATGGAATTCATCCGCCTTCCCGTGATCGCTGTAGTGGGGATGGTTTTGTATCAAGAGCCGATCATGATAACGGTTTTTATAGGCGGCGGGGTGATTCTGCTGGCAAATTATCTGAACCTGCGGCTAAAAACATAGCTTGCGGCCTCGCTTAACTCTGCAGTCGCGGCGCGGCAAGCGCAGCACGGCTTGGCAAGCATCCCTTCGCGCCGCGCGGACAGGGCCGCGTATTTGGCCAGCCACAAACGCAGCTGTTCAAGGGCGGCGCGGAGATACCCTTACAAGTCAGAGCCGCCTGGAACGCGCCGCAATCCTGTTCATCAGGCAAGAGCTGCCTTCACGGCTGCGCCCACTTTGGCAAAATCCATCTGGCCGGTATATTTACCCTTCAATACCCCCATGATCTTACCCATATCACGGATAGAACGGGCATCTACCTCTTTAATCGCCGCTGCAATCGCGGCTTCCACATCGCTCTCGCTCAATGGCCTGGGCAAAAATTCCTTGATGACCTTGATCTCGGCGCGTTCCGCTTCGGCAAGCTCGATCCGCCCGGCTTCCTCGAACATTTTCGAGCTATCCTGCCGCTGCTTGATCATTTTGGCCAGTATCGCCATGATATCCGCCTCGCTCACCCCTTCGCCCCCTTCATTGGAGCGGGTGGCAATATCCCGATCTTTAATTGCGGCATTTACCAGTCGTAGTGTCGAAAGCCGCTTGGCTTCCCGCCCTCGCATGGCTTCTTTTTGCGCTTCCATCAATCGTTCACGGATCATCAGAACTTCCAAATTTGCGCTGGCAGGCCAGCAGAAAGCCCCTTATATCGTCATGTAGCAATTTTAACAACATCCAAGCACAGATCCTTTGTAACATTGCTTGACCTTGCCCCGCCCCGCGCATAGTTTGCGAAAAATCCCAAGCCAAGGATTCCCCCATGCCTGATTTTGATCGTTCCGAAGCCGCCCAGGCCCTTGCGCCCGCGGCCCATACCAAACCCACGGCCTGCATTGCCATGGCCGATGGCACCGTGATATACGGCATCGGCTTTGGCGCCGAGGGCATCGCCATTGCCGAGCTGTGCTTCAACACCGCCATGACCGGCTATCAGGAGATCATGACAGACCCCTCCTATGCCGGGCAAGTCATCACCTTCACCTTCCCCCATATCGGCAATACCGGCACCACAACCGAAGATCTGGAGGCCGCCGCGCCGATCGCTGCCGGCATGGTGGTGAAATGGGATCCGACCACCCCCTCCAACTGGCGCTCCACCGCGCCGCTGAAAACATGGATGTTCAAAACCGGCCGCATCGGCATTGGCGGGGTCGATACCCGCCGGCTGACCCGCGCTATTCGCCAGCAAGGCGCGCCGCATGTGGCGATCCAGCACGCCGCCAATGGCGAATTCGACATTGACGGATTGCTCGCCAAAGCGCGCGGCTTTAATGGCATCGAAGGCATGGATCTGGCCAAAGAGGTCACCTGCGATTCCCCATATAAATGGAACGAACAGCGCTGGGCATGGGGCGAAGGCTTCCCCGAAACCACCGGCAAGGGCCACCGCGTTGTGGCCATTGATTATGGCGCCAAGCGCAATATCCTGCGCTGTCTGGCCTCGGCGGGCTGTGATGTAACGGTGCTGCCCGCGACGGCCACGGCAGAGGAAATTCTGTCTTATAATCCCGAGGGCCTGTTTCTCTCCAATGGTCCCGGAGATCCGAAAGCCACCGGCGAATACGCCGTGCCGATGATTCAGGAAATCCTCGAAAAATCCGACATGCCGGTCTTTGGTATTTGCCTTGGCCACCAGATGCTGGCGCTGGCGCTTGGCGGCCAGACCCTGAAAATGAATCACGGCCATCACGGGGCCAACCATCCGGTGAAGGATGTCTCGACCGGCAAGGTAGAGATCACCTCGATGAATCACGGTTTTGCGGTCGATAGCCAAACCCTGCCAAACGGCGTGAAGGAAACCCATATCAGCCTGTTTGACGGCTCGAATTGCGGTATCAGTATGGAATCCCGTCCGGTTTTCTCGGTCCAGCATCACCCCGAAGCCAGCCCCGGCCCGCAAGACAGCTTCTACCTGTTCGAGCGTTTCGCGGCCCATATTGCGGATGCCAAAGCCTGAATTAGCTAATTCTTAACCATTGCGCGGTTAAGCTCTCCTTAAGTGTTTAGGGGTGCTGCATGAACTATTCTCCAACGCCCCCGTTGGGGGTTGTAAAATCAAGGCTCGGCGAGATATTGCAGAAAAACGGCAGGCTGCGCGCCGCAGATCTGTCCAGCGCGCTGGCCTTGCAGCAAAACCGCGAGGCGCGGCTGGGGGATATTCTGATCGCGCACCGGTTTTCAAGCCAGGCGGCGGTGCAAGAGGCGCTGCTGGCGCAATCCGGCGGCGAAATAATAGATATATTCAGCGCTCCGCCGGACCCCGAGCTGGTGCAGGGGCTGGATCCGAAAATCTGCGTTCAATTACAGGCGATCCCTTGGAAAATGGTAGGCAAAACCATGCTGATAGCTGCGGCCGACCATGGAAAATATGCCGCCATCCAGCGCCAATGGCCCGGGCGCATCCGGCTGGTTCAGGCGGGGCTTGAGGATATATACCAAAATATCGAAGCGCTTTTTGGCCCGCAGCTCACTTATTGCGCCTCCAACCTGTGCGACGAAAAATATAGCTGTCGGCGGTTGAATGTGGTGCCGCAGCGCTGGCGCACGGCGATCCTTGTAGGGGTGGTGCTCGGGCTGATAGCGGCAAGGCCTGATCTGGCGTTTGTAGCGCTGTTTTGTTGGGATTTGTTGAGCAATATCGCCACGTCCTCCCTGCGATTATTGGCAGTATTTTCCTTTGCTGGCGAGAAACAAAAGCAACAAGCCACCATTAATATCACCCGCTTTGCCGACCACCAGAAGCGGCCCCGCGTCTCTATTTTAATCCCGCTTTACAAGGAAGATAAGGTCATCCCCGCGCTTCTGGACGCCATGGAGCGGCTGACCTACCCCAAAGAGCTGCTGGATATTAAAATCCTGCTGGAAGAAAACGACGAAACCACCCGCGCCGCGCTGAATAAGGCCACCCTGCCCCATTGGGCCGAAATTCGCGTGGTGCCCGCCGATATCATCCAGACCAAGCCGCGCGCCATGAATTACGCCCTGCCCTTTTGCACCGGCAGCATTATCGGCATCTATGACGCCGAAGACCGCCCCGACCCGGACCAGATCAACAAAGTCGTGGACCATCTAGCCACCGCCCCGCCCGATGTGGTGGCGGTGCAATGCAATCTGGATTTTTACAACACTGACAAAAACTGGCTGTCGCGCTGCTTCACCATCGAATATGCCGCATGGTTTCGGGTGATTATGCGCGGCATGCAGCGCATGGGGCTGCCGCTGCCTTTGGGGGGCACTTCGGTATTTATGCGCCGCGCCGCGCTGGAACGAATTGGCGGCTGGGATGCGCATAATGTCACCGAAGACGCGGATCTGGGCATGCGGCTGGCGCGCTTTGGCTATCGCTGCGAGATGGTGAATTCCACCACATGGGAAGAGGCCAATAACGTGCCCATAGGCTGGATCAAGCAGCGCTCGCGCTGGATCAAGGGCTTTATGCTGACATGGATCACCCATATGCGCCGCCCCGCAGAATTACTGCAAGAGCTTGGCATGGCTGGGTTTTTCGGCTTTCAAATCGTGCTGCTGGGCACCTTCACCGCCTTTTTGCTGGCGCCGGTTTTTTGGGTAATGTGGTTGGTGCTGTTCGGTCTGGATCTGCCGCTTATGGCGCTGATGCCCGCTTGGTTCTGGCAATTTGCGGTGCTGGCTCTGCTTTTAAGCGAAGGCATTATGGTCAGCATCGCCATCACCGCCATCGTGATCAAGCGCAAATACAGCCTGCTGCCTTTTGTGCTGACCATGCCGCTTTATTGGCCGCTAGGCACGATCGCCGCCTATAAGGCGCTGTTCGAGGTGGTCACAAAGCCGTTTTACTGGGACAAAACCACCCACGGGCTGGACCAGAGCTAGGCGCTTGCATCTTGCTTCAGGCGGGTTTCATAGGCTTTGGAAATATGGTCACGCAGGGCTTTATCCGCTGCGGATTTATCGCGATTGGCAATCGCCTCCACAATCGCGGCATGCTCGGCCAGCGCATCCGCGCCGCGCCCTTCCGCCGCCAGGGATGTGGTGGTCAGCAGCGCCATGGTGCGATGCACCGATTCAAGCTGCCGGATCAAATAGCGATTATGACTGGCCAGATGGATCTGCCGATGAAAGCGCCGATTGGCCAATGCCAGCCCATTTGGATCATCCACCAGCTTTTGGTCCATTGTCACAAGGTCTTGTAATATCTTTATTTCTTCGGGCGCGGCATGCTGCGCCGCCAGCTGCGCCGCCAACCCCTCCAGCTGCGCACGCACGGCATAAAGCTCGCCCAGCTGATCATGATCCAGCGAGGCCACCACCATCGAGCGCCCGTCCCGCACCAGAATACTCTGGGTTTCGAGCCGCTGTAACGCCTCTCGCACCGGCGTGCGCGACACACCGAATTTTTCGGCAAGATCGGATTCCACCAGCCGGTCTCCCGGCGAATAGGTACCTCGATCAATCGCTTCCAGCACCAATTCATAGGCGTCTTTGTTTTGCTCGTTGGCAGCAGCCATATCCATCTCCCTTTTTGAAAAGATATAGCGATAATTTGACCTGTGCAATGGGTGTTGCGCGCGCACCCCCGAACCGGTATCGATAAGCATGCCTAAAACAGATTTCATCCATGTGCAGGATTGGGTCTTTGATCTTGATCACACGCTATATCCCGCCACCAGCCAGCTATTTGCACAGCTAGAGGTGAATATGGAGCGGTTTTTGATGCGCGAATTAAGTCTTTCCCGTTCAGAAGCCAATAGCCGCCGCGCCCGCTACTGGCGGGATCATGGCACCACACTGGCAGGGCTGATGCTGCATCACAATACCGATCCGCACGCTTATCTTGACGAGGTGCAGCAGATCGACATGTCGGTGCTGGCCCCGAACCCGGCCCTCGGCGCGGCGATCGCGGCGCTATCGGGGCGCAAAATCGTGTTTACCAATGGCTCGCGCAGCTATGCAAAGCAGGTATTACAGGCGCTGGGCATGGAAAACACCTTTGATGACATCTACGGAATCGACGATGCGGAATTCATCAGCAAACCAGCGGCACAAGCTTACGATACGGTATTTGGCAAGGCGAGGGTTCGCGATACGGCGGCGGCAATGTTCGAGGATGATCCGCGAAACCTGATTATCCCCCATGCGCGCGGCCTAAAAACGGTGCTGGTGGGCAATAGCCAGTCTGCGCCGCATATCCACCACTATACCGATGATCTAACCACCTTTCTCGGCGCGCTGGTTCAGGGGGCGACATGCGAATAGAAACCGACATCCTGATAAGCGGCGGCGGCATCGCAGGGCTAAGCGCCGCCTGTGTTTTCGCATCCGCCGGCTTTGAAACCCTCTGCGTGGACCCCGTGCCTCCCATCACCAGCACCGCCAAAAAAGGCGCCGATCTGCGCTCCACCGCGTTTTTGCTGCCCTCGGTTGATCTGCTGGCCAAATCGGGCCTCTGGGCGCAGCTGTCCCCCCATGCCGCACCGCTCAAAATCATGCGAATTCTGGATTCCGGCGGCGAAGCGGGCGTCGTGCGGGAACAGGCTGATTTTCTGGCCGCCGATCTTGGGATCGAGGCCTTTGGCTATAACCTTCCCAATACCCTGCTTCGCAAAATAATGCTGGAATTTCTGGCGCAATTCACCAATTTTCAACTGCTCGCGCCCGAGAGCGTCGGCAAAATCACCCCGCGCAGCTCAGGGGCCTTGCTTCAGCTATCTAGTGGCAATCAAGTGCAGACGCGGCTTGTCATCGCCGCCGACGGTCGAAATTCCCCATTACGGGAGCAGTTGAATATTGATGTGAAAACATGGCGTTACGGCCAAAAAGCCGTGGTCTTCAACACCCGCCACTCCAATCCGCACCGGAATATCTCCACCGAAATTCACCGCTCCGGCGGCCCGTTTACGCTGGTTCCCCTTGCGGATTCACACCGCTCGGCGATTGTCTGGATGGAGCGCGGCCCAGAAGCCGCCGAGCTGTTTTCCATGGATGAAGCCAGCTTCAACCAAGCGCTAAACACCCGTTCCTGCGGCACGCTCGGCGCGATAGAGCTGGAAGGCAAGCGCGCCATTTGGCCCATCATCGCACAGCGCGCCGAGCGGCTAAACGGCCCGCGCACCGCCCTCATTGCCGAAGCTGCCCATGTTATCCCTCCCATCGGCGCGCAGGGGCTGAACATGAGCCTTGCGGACCTAACCACGCTCTCGGAGCTGGTTCTCCAAGCTCGAGATCAAGGTCAGGATATCGGCGCGCCAGAGCTTTTGCAAAACTACCACCGCGCCCGCTGGCCCGATATCGCGCGCCGTATCGCCGGCATAGATTTGCTCAATCGCAGCTCGATGGCCAGCCAGTCCTTCCTGAAAGACCTGCGCCGCACCGGCCTGAAATACCTGCACGACATCAAGCCCTTGCGCAACGAGCTGATGAAGCGCGGCCTCGGTGCCAAATAGTTTCTTTTCTGAAAAAATACTCGCAGGGTGAAT
>JALSHK010000006.1 GCA_026982275.1 Paracoccaceae bacterium
GCGGTGTTTTCCCGCAGCGTTTTCAGCAGGTAATAGGCAAAAACCGAATGACCGTCAAAGCCGTCATCCGATACCGGCTCCAGCCCGCCGCTTGTCAGGGCCTGCCGGCTGTTTTTGGCGAGGGCTTGCTGCATATAGGCATCGTTTTTGCCTATGCTTTGCGGGGCTTCACGATGTTTGAAAAAGTCACCTGAAAAACAGGAATCAGAGATAACCAGCACATGCCGCGCGGCCAGGCGGGCCAGATAGGCCTTGATGGTTTCATTCAGGATCGAGCCATGCAGGGTGTCTTTGCGGGCGTCCACCGGTGCCCAGGCTCCCATTTCAGAAAAGCTGTCAACGCTGCCATGACCGGCAAAATAGATCAGCAGCGAATCCGCCTCATCCAGCGCTTTTTCGCCGTTTTTGCCATAAGCCCGAAAGGCACGGTCAATATTTTCGGCCGTAGCGGATTCGTTCCAAAGCTCTGTCACGCGGCTCTTGGCAAAGCCGTAATGGGTGACCAGCACATCACGAAGGGTTTTGGCATCGTTAACGGCGGTTTTGAGCGGGTCGAAATGGATGTATTCATCTATGCCGATCACCAGCAAATGATAATCACCCCGCCCCGCACTGCGGGGAGGCTGTGGTGGTGGGACGGAGCGGGTGTCTCGGGTCATTTTTCGGGTCCTGCTGAAATGTGCTTTGGTGGTTTTCAATTTTCCTGGTTTTGAAGTCGCCGTTTTAGCTTTTCCAAGTTACTACATGCTGCGTCGCACCCCATGTCGCAGGCTTTAGCGTAGAGCTCCATAGCTTTGGCGTTGCGCTGAGCGCTGGTTCCAGCTACTCCGAGGTTGTTCGCATACATCATTCCTAGGAAGTTGAATCCATCAGCATTCCCCATTTCGCAGGCTTTTAAAAAACAATTAACTGCTTTGGATGCGAGTTCCGGATTTTTTGTCTGCTGGCAGTCTGTCATGTAGCGCCATCCTACCATCACACACGTATCTGCATCGCCTAACTCGCAAGCCCTAGCATAAAACTCGTAGGCTTTTGAGACGTCGCTTTCTACCATTCCCAATCTGGATTCGTCGCACATCATCCCAGCCGATTGGCAACATAATATATCGCCTAAGTCGCAACCTTTTGAGTAGAGCGCCAATGCTTTTTTGTGACGTAGGTATTTACTTTCATCAACGCCAATAATACCTTCATTGAATTCGTAAGCGGTCCCAAGAAAATAAAACCCGTCGGGATCACCGCTCTCGCAAGCTTCGGCATATTTGCGGACATGCGCATCCTCGCTCTCTTTGGCTTTAGATATGATCTCAAGTAAAAGTGGCGAAAGGGTGGGTAGAAAATAATCTTGCCGCAGCACCTGCGGCACCTTTTTTACTATGGGCAGCGGGGCCGTATAGCGGGCGAGGTTGATGTCGACCCCGCCTTTCATTTCCAAAAACGGATCTTGGGCACTGTGTACTTCTTGCTGCGCGGTGAGCGGGGTTTTTGCCTGCACATAATCCACCAGCTCTGACAGGCGGGTTTTGCCCATTTTAAGGGCATCGAGCATATGGGCGGTAAAAATGCCCTGTTCGCGGGAATCCCATTCAAAGGCGCGCTGGCCTTCGCTGCAGGCGCTTAGCACGGCTGTGGTGGCCAAGCCTTTGCTCTGGCTGGCGCAGTGAGACTGGATATCGCGGGCAGCGGCGGCATAATGCGCCTGCGCGCCGGCTTCCAGCTCCGGCAGGGCCGAATCACGCCCTATGCTGCGGTTTTGGCAGCAATCGAGAATCATCACGGTATTTCGCGCCCCGACCTGACGCAGGGTTTCGTTAACAATCCCCAAAGGAATGGCGGTGCGGGCGAGGTCGGTATTGGTGGTGCTGATGCTGCAAAGGTAGCGGTGATTTCCATCTTGCGAGAAGCCGTGGCCCCAAAACCCGAAGATCAGGAGATCCAGATCTTTCAACAATAACAAGGCGTCCAGCTGGTTTTTTATGTAATCCCGCTCGACTCTCAACCCGCCCTCAACACCGCATTGCATGAGGGTGATATCGTCAGAATCAAACCCGCATTCCGCTTCCAGTGCGGCCTTGAAGGCCGTTGCATCATTGCGCGCATAGGACAGGGGTGCCAGCGGGTGGTAGGTGTTAATTCCGATTAATAAGGCGTGGCACTTCATGGTGATTCCTACGACTACTTAATAGCAATAGATACTAAACGATACCATAAGTCAACAATACTAGCGTATTCGCACCATATGATAACAACCGATAAAAATAGGTAGACAAAGCCAGTAATATAGATATATTGACAATAAGCGATGACACGGGTTGCGGATTGCACTATTGATTAACAATAGCCCGAAGGCGGGCAAAAGCAACCACAGGAAGAAGCAATGTCTGGCAAGGATGACAGAGTTATGGGAATTGAAGGTTTGGCCAAGTATCTGAACTTGTCGAAATCAACGGTATACAAGCTGGCCCAGGAGGGCTCTTTGCCGAGTCAGAAGGTGGGAAAGCATTGGCGGTTTCGGCAGGAGACCGTAAACCGCTGGCTTGATGGCGAGCTGGCGGGCAAGTCGACGGTGGGGGTGGTTCGCCCCGCGCAGGCGCCAGAGCCGGCGGCAGCAGAGTCTGCAGGAGGGCTTTTGCTCGATAGCTTTGACAACCGTCTCACCAAGGCCCAAATCGAGAAGCTCAAGGGGCGCTGGATCGAAACGGTTGACCAGTTTTTCTCCATTGCATCAACGCAGGCGGGCGCAGCGGGTCTGGCGGCATTGCTGGGCATGTCGAATGAGGAATTTTCGCCATGGCTGACGGCTTTTGAAGAAGATATTTTGTCGGACAAGGGTGCCGCAACAAAAGATGAAGGTGGTGGTGGGTGAAGATATCCGGGTTCACATCGCTATCTGCGCCCGGCGTTGGCCTGCTTTCTGATGGTCAGAAGGCTGTATTGGCCTCGTTGTGGGTCGAGAATGTAGAGGAGGCGGTGAGCCTCGTTGCTGCTGTCGAGCATGCGAATGTGGAATCGGAGGTTTTGGTGCCGATACGGGCCGCGTTGGCGCCGTTTATGCTGGCACTGCCTGAGGAGGAGCTTGCACGATGGGGGAGTGCGCTGCATCCGCCTGCGCTCGGGTGTCGTGTGGAGCCGGAGACGATGGCTGCTTATGCCGCAACGGGCCGCGTGACGGCGGGGCGGGCTTCCAGCGGGATGTCCGAGGCACCGCTGCCGGTCAGTGTGCGGTTGATGGACCGGCTGGGACCGGTCAAGGCGCAGGGGGAGCGCGGCACATGTGTGGCGTTTACTCTGGTTGGGTTGCGCGAGTATTTGCTGGAAAAGCCGGTCCGGCTTAGCGAGCAGCATATGTATTGGGGTTGCAAGCAGCGCGACGGCTTTGAGGGCGAGGCTGGTTCAACCATTCATGATGGCCTGTCCGCGCTGCGGGCTTTTGGTGTCTGCCCTGAAGCGGACTGGCCCTATAGTGATGCGGTGATTGCGCATAACGAGTCCCATGGGCCGGTGCCCGCTCAGGCTGCAAAATCAGCGAAGGGTTTCCGGATGCAATATACCACGGCCGTTTCGCGCAGCAATGTAGTTGATATCAAACAGGTTTTGGCCGGAGTTGATGCGCAAGAAGGCATGCCGGTGGCCATATCTGTTCTGGTTTTCAACAGCTGGCTGCATTCCTACGCTACACAGCAAACCGGAAAAATAACCATGCCATTGCCCGGAGAAGAGCCGCAAGGCGGCCATGCGATGCTCGTGGTCGGGTATCAGGAAGATACATCTGCCCCCGGCGGGGGTTATCTGATTTTGCGCAATAGCTGGTCAAGCGAGTGGGCGGGCCATTCACCCGAAGCGCCGGGCCATGCGGTAATGCCCTATGGCTATTACGAGAGGTTTGCGATGGAGGCTTATTCCGGGGAGGTTCGCGCGGTCGCTTCCCCGCAAGAGCTTGCAGAAACGGGGCTGCAATTTCTGACTTTGGAGGAGGATGCGCGTGACAAATACGGCAAGCTTTTGCGTGCGGGTTGCAAGGTTGTGGTCGACCCGCGAGATGGTGCCAGCTTTTTGAAGGCGTCTCCAGCGAATATTGCTGAATTTTCTACCCATGCCAATGCTAACTAAATCGGAGTCCTTATGAAATCTCTCATTGACCTGATCCGGAAATTGCTCAGGCTCGGGCCTGCAAATCCGGCGCAAGCCAGCCTTGAAAAGCTAGAGCTGATCAAGCAGAGCAATATGGATAGCCTTGAGGCGCTGAAGGACCAGATCCGCGATCTGGTGGCGCGGATTGGCCAGAAAAAGGCCGAGCTTGATGACACCAAGATCCCCGCGCTTCGCAATACGATCGAGCGTGAAATCGGCGAGCTTTTGAATGAAGTGGAGCGGTTTAGAACCCGCGAGGATTATATTGTCCGCAATATCACACGCATTTCCAAGCTGGTAGAGAAACTCCTGCAAAATCAGATTGCGCGGGAGCAGGGTGTATCTGAAGGCATAATAGAAGATACCACCCTTGATACCGAAGAAGTGTTGGCCAGCATGGAAGAGGAAGACAGGGCCATGGAGCAGATGGAAAGCCGCAGATACAGGCCGCTGAATGCTTTAGAGGCCGAACCGGCCCGCGAGGCGGAGATTTCACTCGAGGCGCGGTTGCGCGAAGTCGGTATTGGGGAGGACGCAGCTAGGCCCGGGAAAAAGCCGAATTTGGACGTCGAAGAATAGGCAACAAACATTGCGCAACGGGAGGATAATGAAATGGCATTTAATAAAATTTTCAAAAGTCAGAAAGATCGGGTCCGGGAAGAAAAACGCAAAATTCTCCGTGCCACTAATCAGTTACAACGGGGTATTGACCAATGTAATCGAAAGGCCGATTTTTTCAGGGCTGAAATGGAAAAATCCCTCAAGCTTGCAAAGAAATACGCGGCTGAGGGCAATCGTGATATGGCCCGGAGTATTGCTAATAAAATCAGGTCTCACAAAATTCGCATTGCGAAAGTGGAAATGAATGCCGCTGTGATGGATAAGCGAAAGCTGCAGGTGGATATGGCCGGCACCCAAAAGGAATTTACCGAAGCCATCGGCCAGTTGAACGAGCTGGTTAAATTAGACCCGAATGCCTTTATGGATGTTGTGGACGATGAAGCAAAACTGGCCGAGGACCAAACCGAAATCGATACGTTATGGGAGCAGCTTTACACGCAAGACATGGCAGAGGTGGAATTTGCCGGTGGGCCGATTGAAAGTGTTGACGAGATTCTGAGCAATTTGGAGGCGGAGGTCAGTGCGGAAATTGGCGGAACCGTGTCTGAGACCGGACAGCGTGACCGGGAGGCGCAGCTTAGCAAGATCAATGCGGGCATAGAAAATATCGAAAAGCTGATGGAGAAAAACAAGTGACTTTGTTGACCGACAAAAAGGCCGAGCAGGAAAAGCTTGCCGAAATCGCGTTGCAAAGCAAGGATTTCAAGGCCGCTTTCTTGCATACTGCATATGCGGCCAAGCTGGCATACAAGCTGGCCGCAGCAACGGAGGGGGTTGTTTCCCAAGCCTATATAAAAAATGGTGGAAGGCTGGCCGATGCGGCCGGAAAATTGCAAAAAGCCAGTAAAAACCAGCAGGCCGAGCAGGAGAGAACACTGGAGGGGACGGATAAAGACGCGGTGCAAACCAGCCAGTGGCAGATGACCAGAAAGCCGGATGTGCGCCTTGATGATGTGGCGGGGTTGACGGAGGTGAAGGCCGCTTTGCAACAGGATGCGATTTTGCCCTTCGAGTATCCCGAAGTTTATGAGCGCTACAAGCTGGCTGGCGGCGGCGGGGTGCTTATGTATGGCCCGCCCGGCACGGGTAAAACCTTTATTGCCAAGGCGGTAGCCGGGGAGCTGAAGGCTGCGTTTTTCTCGGTGGATCCTTCGCAGATCAAGGGAAAATATGTGGGCGAGACCGAAAAGAACATGCGCGCCCTTTTTGAAGCGGCGAGACAGCACGAGCGGGCGGTTATCTTCTTTGACGAGGTGCATTCGCTTTTGCCCAGGCAGCGTGGCACCGGGGTAAATGCTGTCACGATGTTTTTAACCATGATGGACGGGATCACCAGTGATAGCGGTAAAACCATTTTGCTGGTTCTCGGGGCGACGAATCATCCCGATATGATGGACCCTGCTACTTTGCGTTCCGGACGCTTCAGTAAGCACATTTATGTGGGGCTGCCCGATATCGAGGCCCGGGAGTCCATCGCGAAATATTGCTTTCGGGATGTTCCATTGGACGGCGGGTTTCCATTTGCGGAGGCGGCCGCACGTATGCAGGGGTTCAGCGGGGCCGATGTGGCAGCGGTTTGTAAGAAAACAAAAGCCGCTGTGGCTATGCGGGATATTCGGGAATCCGCCAATGGGCGGGTATCTGGCGAGGATTTTTTCGAGGCTATATCGGGTTTTACACCAACGGTAACCGAAAAAGATGTGGCTAAATTCAATGAGTGGCGCGGCAAAAGCTAAGTGCGGTAAAGCTGCGAGTGACGAGTATTTCTATGGATGAAGACGGCAAAACACAAGGCGATGACCCGGGGATTGTAGATCACGGCAAAGAAATGCCGGCCAATTCGGAGGACTCCGCACAAGCTGATGATACCCCGACCGATGATGTTTTGGAGGGAGACGTGCCTGATGTCACGGTGCCGCTTGAAGATGCGCAGGACGATGGATTTGATGATGAATATATGGAAGATGAATCCTGGGAAGATGATTCATATTGGGATTTTGACAGGCTTTCTGCGGATATCGACCAGTTCACCGGGCGCTCGGAGTGGAGTTTGAATTTGGAGCCAAGCCCGGCAGACCGGGAAATGCTGGCGCGCATTATATCCGGGACTGGCCTTTGTATTGTGCCCGATATGCACGACAAAGAGCGAGAATTACTGATGAGGTGGCTCTCCAGCATGGCCGAAAGCCAGCAAATATTCTGCGCCCGTCCGCTGGAAGGGGCCAGAACGTCGGAAATGGTACTGCTCTCGCAAATGGTTGCGTGGCACAATGACCAACAAAGCACGCGCGCGTCTGCCTGCTATGTAGTTGATCCGCACGAGCATCCAATTTTTATCAGCGATACCGAAATGGCAAATTTCCTTGCGGAGCTGAAAAAAGCCGGCATTTGCATTTTGCTTTTCTCGCGTGGCAACAGCCACGCAAGCTTGAAAAACAGAGGCGCAACACTGTGGCGTCCGGATTTCTACAGCTATTGGTGGCGCTGCTTTACCGAAGCGTTTTTCGAGGTGGAAAGCCCGGATGTGGTCGAAGGCGAGTTTGAGCGTGCGGCGGGGCTTTTGGAAGCCAAGCGCCCGAGCTTGCTAGGCCGCGCCCCGACGCGGGCGAAAATATTGCGGCTCCGGCGGTTGATTTTGGAGTCTCCGGAGATTCCGGATCGGGAGAGTGATCTTGGGGATGCGATCCAGCAGGTGATGGATGCGTTTGAAGCGCGCCCGAGCGCTGATGGCTCCCGCCTGCGAGAAGCCCATAACGAGGTGTTCCGGATTTCACCGGACCAGATGGCACAAATGCGCGAGAAAGGAGGAGGAAAGGCGCTTCTGGAGCCCGAAGCCACGGCGCTGTTTGTGGCATGGAACTGTTTGAAAAACAACGAAGGCAAGCCCGTACAGTTGATGGATTTCGAAGAGGTTTTCTCCATCCAGCTTCGGAATATGGAGGCTGAACAAAAAGCAATTATGGCCAATGCCGCGCGGGAAAATCCGGGCGGGAAAAACAAAAAAAAGGACCGCCCGAGCTTTGATGCAGGGCAATATTTGCGGCATCGTTTATTTGCCAGCCAGGGCGATATGATGCTCGAATATATCGGATTGGACGTAAATTCCTGCCCGGTAAAAGGTAAGCAGATCACGTTTCGCCATCCGGACCTGCTTGACCATCTGGAAGATATTTTCAACCGCCGCCGTGCCAATTATGCGGCCGCCCAGATAGACCGGTTTTTTGTAGATCAGAAAATATGGGAAGACGGGCAAAGCCGCCTCGGGGCTTATGCCAATATGCTTATGGTTCTGAAATTCAGACAATACGGGCCGATCTCGGACCTCAATGTGGCCAAGCGCTGCGTTGATGAAATTTTGAAAGATTTCAAGCCGGGTCCGGATGAGAGCCAGAGCCACAAAGCCGGTAGCAGGTCGGCGGAGAGGCGTCGCTACAAGGTGCTGGAAAAACGCTATCTGCGGGTGGTCGAGTTTCTCATGCTCTGGTTTGACGAGCAACAAAAGCTTGCGCCGGATGCGGTGGAAGAGACGGCCCGCGCATTCAAGGATTTTGTAACCTTGCTGTCAAAGCAGTTGATGAAGCGCGGGGGATGGCTGGATTTCGTATTTCTGTTTATGCATATTGCGCGGCATCGGCCCGAACTGATTGATGTGTCGGCTATATTGCGTATGGTAAACGAGCGTGCGCCTTTTGCGACCAAGTGGGACATCCTCAGCATTGTGGAAACCGAGGCTCGCAAGCAGACTGGCAACGAGCTGCAATACCGGATTTTCCGGTTTTTGGTCTCCGATATTGCCAAAACCGTGGATGACAAGCGGCATCTGGGTGTTTTTCGAGATGCGTTTCTTGCGGGGCTGGCGCTCAGGGTTATTCCGGCGGGGGTGCGGCGGTTAAAAGCAGTGGATTATGAAAAAGGCAGCCTGCAATTATCGGATGCGATGCTGGAACAGATCATAACAGCGAAAGATGGAATAACGGATCTCGTTGCGGTAATGACAGCGCCGCGGGTTCGCAACTATTTGCAGAACCTTTTGAACCGGAAACGTAGAAACGAAGTTTTGGACTGGTTTACCTTGCAGGAATTCATGCGCATCGAAGAAATGTGTTATGCGATGCAGATCAAGCCGTTAGAGCGTGCAAAAGACAGTAAATCCGATCAGAAATCCCACGAGGATTTTCATGAAGACCTTTACCGCGCCTATATGGAAGAGGTGCGGGAAATGACCACGCTGGTGGAGGGTCTGCCGGTTCTTAGCCGCGTCAATACGCGCAATACTGGCGGGAGCGCTGTTGGGACGGCACGGGCGCGGGTAGTTAAAATGAAGCGTGGCGGATCGGATTTGATTATTCCGGTATTACGCAAACATTTTGAAAAATCAAAGCAGCTGGACAGCCTGAATAGCCTGAACCTGCTGGTTTTTGTGGAATTGCATGGCGTATTGCTCAGCGTGGGGCGCACGGAGATTGCCGGGGAGATACTGGAGGCCCTTAACGTCGCGAAGGTCGCAGCTTCAGGGGCTGAGGAGCAGCGCGAGATTCGCGGCTTCAGCAAAGCGTTTGACGCCCGCATTAAGGCGGCAAAGCTTGTGCAGAAACGAGGGTTGGTGGCCATGGTGAAAAATACGCGACACGAGTTGAAAACGGGGAAGGTCTCGACGGAATATTGCACGGCTTTCGAGGCATATTTGCGAAAAAGATACGGATATATTGACAATTTTACGCTTCGAGGAACAAGCGTCAGGAGGACAGAATGAAGATTGCAGAACCATTGGACCGTCTTATTACTGCTGTATCTGAAGAAAGCAAAATGGGGCGTAATGAAGTGTGCTTCAAAATGAGCGGTAATAAGCGTGGCACGGTAAGTGTGGCACCTCATTTTGCACAAAAAAAGGGATTACTTTCAGTTTTTACGCGCGGCAAAGGACCAACTCGTTACATCCGTATTGCCACAGGGCGGACGGTGGATATTTTAGATATGGATGTGGATTGCCAGGATGTTCAATCACAGGTTGAATATCGGATTACACTCCGGTTCGATGCTCAGACACCTGAAAAGGACAACTGGAACGCTCTGCAAAAAATGGTCGAGGTGTTTGCAGATACCATTCCGGATTTGTCCTTGCGGGGTAGAGATGACCCGGATTCCGGGCCGTCTCGCCGCTTCAGAGATGAAATGCACCAGTGGCTGGCGACCCGTTACCGCAGTGGCGACCGGATCAAAACATCCGAAGAGTGGCGTCTGGCGCAGGCCTTACAGATAGACGCGTATATCGCGCAAGAATACGGGCTTGATATCAAGGTCAAGCTCACCATCAAAACCCTGTCCCAAAAGCGCCTTGGGCCGGTTGAGGCAAAGGTTGATACCAATGCCTGCGATAGCAAGATTGCAATAAGCTTGCCGCTGAAGGTTGGATGCGAGCTTATGGACGGCAAGAAAGACCTGTTTGAAGCCGTAACTTTTTCTGAATCGGATTTGCAGGCTTTGATCGAGCGCCGCGTGGACAGGTTTATTCGGGATCAGGTCACCTTGCAGCAATTTCGCTTTGAAAATGCGTGGCTCGACGATATGCGCGAGAGCATCGAAAAGGATTTGCAGGCCAAAGGGCGCACGATTACCAGCTTTATTGTCGAGCACTCGCCGGCATCGGCCGATTATGAGATGGGGCCGATCAATGTAAAAACCGAGCCGGTTGCGTTTATTCCATCGGGTTGGGATGAGGGTAACACGATCAATTTCATTTCCAATGCCCAGGTTCACGTTAACAATGCGGCTATCCACGAACCTCTGTATGAAGCCAGTGATTTCAATAAAATGAAGCCCTACCTTCATGATTGGTTCACCAAGGCTTTGAATACCGCAATTCATGATTGCCTGCACCGGATCCATGACAAAAACGTGGGCTACGCGACTTTGCTGACCGATTGGGACAGCACTTTCCAGAAAAATATCCGGACCATGCTGGAAGGCATGGCAAAAGAGGCCGGGCTGGTTGCGGATGCGATTATTTCCAATCCCGAGCGCCCGGAGGTCAAGCTTCCTCAAGGGGTCTGGATTCATATTCCGGTGGAAAATAGCGAAAGGCAGATGTTCTCGGGTAGCGAGGGGGGGATTGTGGCGAAAAAATTTGCCTCCATGACCCCGTCTATGAATTTCGAGCTAGCCATCGATGCCCATGTGAAAATCAGGAATTTTGCCGATATCAAGGATATCCTGAATCAGACAACCGATGCACTGGCTTATATCAGAGAGCAATTGATAGAACCCGCCGTGCGGCATGTGTGTCAGGATACCGATACGGTACGATATTACAGTGCTTTTGAATTTGTGCCCGCTGGCGAGACCGGAATTTCGTTTACGGAAATGGTCGAGCGTAAAGTTCGGGAGGCGCTGATAGCCAAAAATATTCAGCTTCTTTCCTTGCGGTTGCGGCGCGCCGATGAACATATTTGGGAGAAATATACCCGCATTACCGGCAATCCGCCACAGCGGGTCGAGTTTTACATCAAACCTTTGGTTCGGGGTGCCGGAATACAGGATGTCTCCAGTCGGGTGTCGGTGAGCTTTGATCTGAATATAACGGGCATGTGCGAGGATGGCGCCGGTTGGGGGCAATTTGTGCCGCTGATCTGGCCGGATGAAGTGGAAGAATCACGATCATATTATCAACCGGTATATGACAAGGTGAAGGATACAATTTCGGAGAAGTTTCACGCCGGAGATATAGATTCTATAAAATATGCCGAATTCAGTGCCGAAGATAAAAAAGAATTCGAGCTTCTGCTCAACCGCTATGTAAATGATATTCTTGACAAGAATTTCGGTTTACGGGGCGAGGCGATTTCTATCAAGCGGGATCTGAGTGATCAGGAGCAGATTTACATCGAGAATTTCCAACATACGATAGAACACAAGCGGCGGCTGATGCAGGCAGAGCAGGCGAAAGATATCCACCAGCTCGATGCGGACGTTAAAGTTAATGCTGTGCAACAAGGGGCACGCATCACCGATGCCCGTGAAGAGTCAGATACCCGCATGCCCGGATATGATTTTGGCCAGCCTGGTGACACCCTGAAAATCGAGGATTTCGATAGTCTTGATTTTAAGGGCCGCGAGCCAGGGAAAGGCCTGCCATCGCATGACGGTGCGAAGGAAACCCCGCCGCCGGAGCCCGAAGCCCCTTCAGCGCCCGAGGGAGAGGTTTATGAAATGCCCCCTGAAGATAAAGGAAAACCCTAACTATGGTCACCGGTATTCATTGGAAAGACGGCTTTGATGAAGCGTCGAACCTGCTGGCCGGTATTCTTGACTTTGCGATTACAAGTCTGGAAGCCCCGGTAGAGGGCAAGGTCTTTTTCCCGACGCTGGAGGCTTTGATTACGCCAATGCTTGATTGCAGCGCCGAGGAGCGGCAGGCCGTTATGAAAACGGCCGGGCTAAGCAGCGCGCCCCATCGGGCTTTTTTAAGCGTTCCCGGCCTCGGTATGGGGCTGGTGCGTGAAAAGACAGAGAGCAAAAAAACGGCGCGGGCAAATGCTATTCCGCAAGAGGTTTTGTGGGCCATTGCCGGTGCCGGCGTGGCGGGCACACAAGGCCAGCGCGCGCGGGCAATACGGGTTTCAGGCTGGGTGCAGTCCAGGTTTTTGTTATCCGGGGCGCGTCTTGTCACGGATCTTGCCGATTTGCGCACGCTCTGGACCATAATTGCCACTGTGGCGCGAAGCCAGAAACTGGCCGCGCATCCCGGTATTGCGGAGCTGGAAAGCATGGCAACGCTGATGGCGGCTAAACATCCGGTGCCGCAGATGGTCGACCAGCTGGTTTGCTGCGAAATTGCCCGTGCGCTCATGGTCGGGCGCGGGGTGCCGTCTGCGCACCCGCTGATGGCGTGTCCGTTGATTGCCGCGCCGCGCTACGGGCTTGAATACAGCCCGGAGAACGCGCAGTCCAAAGGCGAGCCGGGCGCAACGTTCCAGAAGGTTCCAACCGATTTGGAACCCTATATTTTCTTTCGGAAAGAGGTTTGACCCATGTTCAATACTGCGGCCCTTTCAAAGTTTTTTACCAAGCATAAATCTACCCTGAAGCGGCTGGAAAAGGTTCGGGGCCACCTTGAAAGCCGGATTTACAACGGGGAAATCGCGATCAATGCGATATTTCTTGCGGCGCTGACCGATGTGCCTTGTTTGCTTTTTGGCCCGCCCGGTGTGGCCAAATCCAAACTGATCCGCAATTTTTGCGAAATCACAGGGGTTTCCAATGCAGAAGCGGCGGAAGAGCGTAAATATTTCGAGTATTTGCTCACTCCGTTTACCGAGCCGACCGAGCTTTTCGGGTCTTTCAGACTGCAAAAAACTGAGACCGGAGAGCAACAACTTATGCGGGTGGAAACCGGCATGTTGCATAATTGCGAGGTGGCATTTCTTGACGAGGTGTTTAACGGGTCAAGTGCGATTTTGAACAGCTTGCTGGCCCTGATTAACGAAAAGCGATTTCATGACCGTGGCGAGATTAAAAAGAGCCGGCTAAAGCTGGTTTTCGGGGCGACAAATGACCTGCCGACCAGTGAAAGCCTCCGGGCTGTTTTCGATCGGTTTGTGGTGCGGGCCTATATGGACAACGTGGAGCCGGAAGCGGTTGAATACCGGAAATATTTTGATAGTGCGTTCAAGGCGCAGCGCAACTTCACACCTAAAGAATGTGATTATGAGCTGCTGGACGATATCCAGATATTGCGGGATGACTATCTGGCTCTGGAAAAAGGGAATGACCCCAAAAAAAGCCTTTTCGATTTTGATTCCGAAGAGGGACGGAAATTTCTGGAAAATCTTGGTTATATTGTGGATAATTGCCGTGGTGGTCTGGGGCGCGCGAACGCATACGGAAGTTTTTCAAACCGTCGCGTTTTTCAAATGCTGCGTGCCCTCACCATGCAGCGGCTCATGCGGGCGGCGCGGCAGGGTAGCGTGATCGGAGGGGGGCCGCCTCTTATTCGTGAAGATTACAGTATAATTGTGGCGCATTTTCTGGATGTTAAGGAGCCGCTCCCGAGCACCGAGGTCGACAAACTTCTTGATCTCCCTAACGGTCAGGTGATTGCAGGAGCCAAATCTTGAAACACGAGGTTATGGGAGCGACATTCTGGACACCGGTTATTGCGCAAAGGCGCAGGGCGGGGGCGGCGAATTTTGACCTTGAGATGGCCATATTGCGGCTCCTGCACTCGAATGGATATGGCGCGCCGATAGAAACGGTTTTTGATTTTGCGGCGTGGCTCCAAAGGAAAGGCAGTGCAGGCCAATATTGGGAAAATGCGTTCCAGCAGCTCTTTTCCGGCATGGATTTACGGAAAATTCGCAGTTCCGTCTCGATGGTGGAGCGGCGAATGCGAGAGAATCCGTTTCAAGCTGTCCGGTTGTTTTTATTGCCGGTAGTCCAGCGTGTATTGGCCAAGACAGAAAAAAACATTCTGCTTTCGAGGAGTGATAAAACCAGCCACCATAACAAAGGTGATTATCAGAAATATAGTGATGCGTTTCAGGCAACGCTGGCAACGCTGTTGCCCGAAAGCAACGAGCCCCCTGCAACCAAGGTCAATGATGAAAGCACCGTAGCGTGGCGGCGGGCCATGATCCTGCGGCTGATTCAATATACTCATCTCGAGGATTTGTCGGAAGACCCGGGCGGTCCGTGCCTTCCGGATATGCTGGCGGCAGAGCTGTTTCTGGCGGCCGAACGATTGCAGGTTGCATCAAGGCCGGACAAAGCCATTCCACGGCTTGCCCGAGAAGGGACCGTGCGACGTAGTTCCCGCTACCAGCAAGACGGCATTGCGGGAATACGCCACGCCTCTCCCGGAGAGGACCCGTCATCAATGTTGCAGCATCAGATGGTGAATGCATTCGAAGTGCTGGTAGAGCAGATCGAAAACGAAGGGTTTATTGCGTATGACCGCCCGCCGCCTTTGCCGGAGAAACGCTGTTTTATGTTTGCGGCTCTGGCGGCTGACATGGCTGAAGGCCGTGGGCTGAGCCTGCTGCGCGCCGCATGGTGGCTGGCCTGCCAATGGGCTGAAATGATACTGTGCGAGCAAGATTCCAGGGTTGATTTTGCCTGGTTGCAAACCACAAACGGCTTTTCCGGGCGAGGGAGTTTTGTGCGCTCCCCGGAAAAATTCATGCGGATGCGTCCGGGCGATACCGGCGCGCGCTATCTTGCACAATGTGAGGGGATTGGTGCGCCTTTCAGGGCAGGACGGCAGAAAACAGCCCTCTCCGAAGGGCGAACCAGACCCCTTTGTCCGGACAATTTGGTGGGTTTATTGAGAGATGAAGGCCTTCAGGTGATAGGAGATGGAGGGATGCAGGTTGCGGCCATGATTTTGTCGGTTCAGGAGGCAACCGGAGACAGGGCAGATGAACATACGAGCGTGTGGCGCGATGAAATTACCGGACAGGGAGGCGAAATGCCGTTGGTTCTGTCTGTCACTATTAACGCTGCACAAGGGAGGCACAGGCTGGCTTTCGGGGCGGAAGAGCCGGTGCTGGTCTGTGATGATTTCGAGGAAGCCGCGCAGCAAGCTGTGAAAATTGCCAACCGGTTGATAGAAGAAATGATGAAAGTTATCCGCAATGAGTAATGCGCTGCGCACCCCTCGCCTGTCCGACCCGTCTTTTGTCATGCAGGCTGTCGCCAATTTTGGTGACCCCGCAGAACTGGTTCCGCTCGGTATTACGGTAGATGCCTCCACGCGAGGCTGGGTGATTATGATGCGGGCCAACCGCAAAACCCAGCCGGTGATTTCGGCGCTTTGTGCCGCGCTGGCTCTCAAAGAAGAGGCGTTGGATCGCATTGACGACTCAGAGCGGAATGCGACAGGGGTGCGCAGTTTGGGGCAGGAAATGCTCTCCCATGTTATTCATCGTGACTGGGTGAATGAAGGGGATGCCGTGGCCCGCCACGGGGAAAAAATAATAGCAGCGCGGCATATGGAAAACGAAGCGCTGGCGGCATTGCTTGACAAAATAAATGTGCATGCGACCAACTGCCGTGCTGCCCGTTTCGGGGCGGATATGGTTGATGGTTTTACGCTTTTCCACCTGCGGGACGATCCGGCGCGAGGCTCTACCTTACAGGCTTTTCTAAAGGCGTATTCGGGTCTGGAGGTGCCGGTTTTAAGTGCGTATCATACCGAGTTTGGCACCGTATTTCTGCCTAAAGCCCCGCCACGGGAGGCTCTGGGCGCCGTGGCTCATATTATGAACCGCGCCCCCGAGCTTTTCGGCTTTGCAGCCAAGGGATTTTCTGACGCCCCGTCAGCTATGCTTTTCGCTTTGGTGGAAAATGACACGAGTGAAGGAAAAAGCACACATGGAAGGGATATGTGCCTTGATTTGCGTCATAGCCGCTTTTTCGGCAGCCAGGCTTTTGCAGAGCATATCCGCCCGGTCATGATTACAGCAATGCCCAGTGCTGACCCGGAAAAAAGCATTGAAGACCTCGGGCGGCAATTGCGAAACAGTAAAGGCACTTTTGCGCATGCTTTGCAATTGCGTGAAAATCAGGACGAGCTGCTGGCCAGAGATACGCTGACGGATCTATCTATTTTGAAAAGCGAGCGCAAAGCGCTTGACCTGCAAATCCGCCATATTCATGCCGGCCTTCCCGCTCAGGTGGTTCTCATTCGTGTCGGGGATGAAGGGCTGGAAACGGTGATTCATTTTTTGCGCGGACTGGTTTCCCGGAATGATAGCTGGAAAGGGGTTTCCTACAAACTGGAGCAAAACTCCAGCGTCCCCGAAAAACGTCGCCATGTATTCCATTTCTCGCCGGAGCTTGCAAAGGAGATTTCGATCTATGCGCGGCTGCAGGGCAAGGCGGATATCGAGTGGTTTCGTGGAGATCAGGCCTGGACACAGATTTATGGCGCGTTTTCACGTTTTCAAATCCTTGTGCCGTGGAAAACAGCGCTCCACCCTTTACCCCATTCCTGGGAAGCGGACCAGATAGATGGTTATTTGGCCGAAATGGTAGCGCTTTGGAGCGGCGAAAAAATCCGGCTTCCGGCAGGCAAAGAGCATGTATTGGTATTTTACCCCCAAACCGGAGAGAGCGGCAGCCCGTTGGCGGTTGATGTTTATATGGAGGGTGATTTCAGACCCATTGAAGGCCGCACGATTACATGGCTGAATGCGGTTCAGGCGCAACTTACGCTGCCATCTGATAAGAGCGAGGTTTTGGAAGCGGAAGTTTTAGAAGCGGAAGTTTTAGAAACGGACGCGGAAATCGCAAGCAAGCGGGCATTAAAGGCCGAGCAAATTAAGGCGGTTTTGGTGGCTCAGGAAAAGGAAATGCTGGCCTATGGCCGCGATGCGGTTGCGGCAATATTTGACGGAATAGAAAAAGCTGTGGGTGATATCGTGGCGCAGATGGAAGATCGCATAAGCCTTATTCAGGAGTTGGAAACAGCTGCCAAGGATATGGAGCGAAAATATCAGGCTGCAAGCGGGCGGCTATCGGGCATTCATCGGAAAGACCGGCAGTTTGCTCGAAAAGCCAAGTCCGAAACTGCGCGTGATGTGCGGGAAATGACCGCTTTCATGGATGAACTGGAACGGCGGGAGAAGGCTTCGGACGCTGCGATTGCCCGCACGACAATGCGGATTCAGGCGATGCATTCCAATATTGCCGCTATGAAAGCACAACTGAAATGGTGGAGCAATGACTGACACCCCGCCAAAACCGGATAGTTTGCGCGCTGGCTTTACTTATAATGGTAATGTTTCGGACGCATTGGCGCATTTTGAAAGCGAAAACCAGAAGGTGGAAAATGCACTTTCCAACCTTTCACAACATGAGAAATCTTTTATTGAAGCCCGAAAAGAAGTGTTGGGCAAGATTGTAAAAACTCGCCGCCGGCAAAGCTGGCGCTTGAGGCGGGGGTCTTTATGGCTGCGCTGGCTCGGGATGCAGCGCATAATGGTTGAGCTGCGTATCTTCTTGACCAATATTCTGTCTTTATTTCTATTTTTTATTGGTTGGTTGATCATGGTGGCGATCACTTTGGCAACAATCGCCTTCGGGATCTATCTGTTTGTGCAAATTATCGAGGCGCTTGTTAATGGATAACCATCCGCTAAATACCTCGTTGAACAACGATGATTTCAACCCGACGTCGCGCATCACTTGGTTGACAGCGCCGGCGAAAAAATCAGCGGCGCGCTGGTTGTTTACTGGAAGGCAAACCAGGTGGATTTTTTTGGGGCTGGCCGCAATTGGGGGAAGTGCAGTATTAATGATTTGGCCCGTTTTGCCGGCCAATAGTCCGGCCTGGCCGATTTATTGGCTGCACGACACCATTGTTTCTCCTGTCGTCGGACGAATTTTTCTTCGGTATTCGCCTTATCCCGAACTGATCATTGCCAGCCTCGTAATGCTTGCCCTGTTTGCCTTGTATGCGCGCAGCTTTGCCGGAGATATGCACCGCCTTGCAACCAACAGGGCGTTGAGGTCTGCCGGGTTCAAGAATATTTTGATAAAATGGGCAAGTGCCCGCCGGAAAGACAGTTACCTGCAAGCTTTGGTGGAGCGGCGATTCCGGGAGGTTTTCCAGCAATGGGCTGGCACAAAAACGCCACAAAGTTTCAACGCTGTTCAAGAATCCGCACATTTCGCCATGGCCATGATCTCCAAAACCTGCGCCGCTGGAGACCGTAACGCCGATATGGCATTGGCGGGCATTGCTGCGCGCTTGATTGTGGCGCAGTGGTTAACCGGAAAGCCATGGCCTTCCACCGATGACCGGCTTGCAAAACAGCTTGCCGATAATGGCAAAGACCTGAGCAAAAGCGTTCTGGCGCTTGCGGGACATGCAGCCCGGCCAAAAGACGGAGAGGAAAAGCTCAATTCTTTCTGGGCGCGCGGAAATATGTGGCCGAAAAATGAGCGCTCACAATATTGGGAAACCCTGTGCTGGCTTGCTTTGGTTCACGGGTTGCGTCAAGAAGACAGCTATTTGCTTCACCACTTCCTGACATTGCTGGCGGAATACGGGTTTTTGGCGGATTCTTCATTGGCAGAAGGGCAGGAGACTTCAGACAGCTTCAGCATAGACCCTGCATTATGGCTATGCCTTGAGCCGGTACAGCTTGAGCTTGGCACCGGCCCGGGTGCCGAGGCAATCCTGTCGATACGAAAGGAATTGATGCAGGAGGTGGGCCCATGAAATGGCCATTCCCTCCCTTTGATGAGGAAAACGGTTTGCCACGCCATGGGATGGACCGCTGGTTTGCCCGACGAACAAAAAACCTGCGGTTTGTCAACCGGCTGGATCCGGTTTGGGGAGCGATTGCGCTTTTGCTCATAATCGCGGTTATGCTGGTGATCGGCATTGGCGGGTTGCTATATCCGGAGCCTGAGAAAACGGTGCGCGTAGAAGATAGGCGTATTTTGCAATCCTTTACCGATCCCGATGATTGCTTCGTTAGTGCCGCACCAACGGCAAATGGCCAATTGCTGGTTTCTCTGTCGCGTGCGGCACGCTGCCGGAGCGATATCGCTTCTGGCGGGGTCACTTTATATGATCCTATTTGGCGCGTTTTTTCCCCCCAAACCCTGCCTTTCGCCGATGACGAAGGCTATTCGCTTTCCGATACAATCGGCAATGTTGCCAACTCGGTCTGGATTAGAGGCGATCAGGACGGGCTTGCACGCTGGACAGAAGGCCGCTGGGCTGTTTGGGCCTCCCAGACTTCGATGCAAATTGGCGAGCGATTGTCGATGGATCGCGATATTGTTGCGACAGCGCAAACGAAAAATGATGGTGAATCCATGTTTGCTACAAGGACCGGCGCATTTTCTGTTTACGATACGTCCGACTCGAGATGGCAAAACTATGGATACTTGCCGGGGACCGGCACGGTAAGCGCGCTGGAGTGGAGCGACAAAGGGGTGTGGGTCGCTCGTGGCTCGGGATTATGGTTTGCGGATTTTAGCCTGGGCGCAGGTCTGGGCGAGCCTCGCCAGATTTCCAGAGATCCGGTGTTAAGCCTTGACTTGACGGAGCAAGGCGAAGCTGTGGTGTTATATTCGAAAGCCTGTGAAGGACAGCCTTCGAGAGTGGCTGTGGAGCGCGGGGGCTGTCAGGCTCTGGTGCGCTATACCAGCGACGCACGACGCTATTACGCAATGCTGGATACAACGGCGGCTCCGAGATTGCTCGATTCCCGTGCTGTGCAATTTGTTGCGGCAATCGGTGCCGAGCTGGTGTTGGCGGGAAAAAATGGTATATGGCGCTATAACACCACGACCAGAAGCTGGACCCGTCCGGAAAAGCGCAGCGTAACGGTTCTGGAAACCGGCCCTGATGGCACCATAGCCTATGGCGGACGTGGCTGGATTGCAATGCAGGCACCCCTGATGCGTACCACCGTTACTTCCAGCTTCCCGAACCAGAGCCGGACGAGTGTTATGGTATCTTTTGACAGCCGGAACCGTCCGTTATTCACGGATAATCAAGGCGCCCTTATCCGGCTTGAACGATCCGGCACACTGGCTTTTCTATTTGAGCCAACCGCACCGGGGGCTATCGAAAGCATGTTTGTGGCCAGCAGCCCCACCCATGATTATTTTATCGGTGAGTCGGGGCAGGTGGCGCTTGACCGGGAAACGCGAAGCTATACGAGGGCAGGTTCCAATTCGCAATTGTCAAGCATGGCAAATGCTACGCTCTATGCCCAACTGGGCTCATTGGCGCTTGGATTTGTGCCTACAGGCACAACGGACCGCGGGAGCCTTGTAGTCTTTGATATGTCTACCCCGTCTTTATCGGTTTCGCGCCCGGTCGAGAGCGCAAAAGGCCTGACATTGGCAACAGAAGCACAAGCCTTTTTTACCGATCGTTTGGGTCGGCTTTTTGGGGGCCGGATCAATTTTCGCCAACCATCCGGCATATCGGTAGAGGGTTTGATGCCTGCACAGCCCAATACCGGCCCGGGAGAGCGCCAGGTCGACGATGTGACAAGGCTTGGTGACCGTTTTGTTCTGAGCGGCGCATGGGGAATCCGGATTTATAATCCCGTTACACGAGGCTGGGAAACGGTTTCCTCGATCGACACCCGAACGGTTGCCGATCTGGGGCAGGGCGGAAAGATATTGTCGGTAGGCAAAGATGGCATATTGCGGACGTATCAACCCTCGTCAGACCGCTGGCTGGCAAGCACCGTTATTCCGAACAGGCCGCTGGCTTTCAATAGCGAGCGCGATATTCTTGACACTCTCGTTTCCCCGCTTGGCCAAATTGTATTTTTGGCGAAAACGGAAAATGGTGGTGTATTGCAGGTATACGACCCTCGGACACGCCGGATCGTGTATACATCTAATATAAACGCTGGCGCGGTGACCAATGGTAAAATCCTGACATTCATATCCGGGCAAAACTGGATGCTGCGCTTGGGAGCGCGGGCCTTCACAGCCGATGGTGCCTTGCCTCTGGCACCTGCCAGCCGCGGTGTGGTTTCCGGCTGGGCTGAATCCGGCAAAGTGTTTGTGACCGTCGAGCAAGACCAGCGGACCGGATTGAAATTCCTGCATCGGCGCCAGATTGGAAACGATCGCTCCACGTGCCTTTATCGCGCGAACACTATTGATGCTTCCCCGCAGCTTGATGCGTTTATGCCTTCGCAAAACAGGCTGGTAACCGTAACCGAACAAGGTGTTTGGCTGAATAATTTATCCACACGCAGGTGGAATAAAGTCAACCTGCCGGCCTCGTCGTATCAGGTTGGCATGTCTGGCAATATGTTATGGGCGCGCTCGACCGGGCGGCGGGCGGCCAATCTGGTATACCGGATCGATCCGCAAGCCGCCCCCGCATATGACAGCTGTGACCCGAATGCCACAGGCATTGCAAGCGTTGCTTTTGAAAATGCTGTTATCCTGCCGGAAAATGGTACCGTTTACCGGATAACTTCTGTTCAAGATGGCGGCTCTCCCCAGGTTGTCAAAGAAACCATCGGAGGGCGGGCAAGCGTGCAGCTTGCACCTGCCGGCGCGCCACCGGGTGCGGGAGCTCCCTTGCGAAGCTTTGTGCACGAGGCCACGAACTCACTGTGGCTTGCCTATCCCGGGGCATTGGCGCGTTATGAGTTTCGCGCACGGAAATGGACGCAATTTCCGTTGCCCCGCAGTCGGGATTGGTCGCAAGTGTTGATCGAAACCGGAGAGGGTACGCTGGAGGGCAAGCTGGTTGCCAGCTACATCGCCGATGCAGGGTGGATTCAACTTCGGGTGCCCTATGGCGCTGGATCCGCGAGTGAAATGGAAGTGTTTGACCGTGAAATCGTTAATCCTGGCCCTGTGCCGGGTGGGCGATTGGCCGGAAATCTGCAAGAAATCAGGCAATCGGCATCGGCGCTGTATTTCAGGTTTCCCGACCGGATTGTCAGCATGAACCGGCGTAACCGTTCCTGGAACCCGGCTTGGCCGATCGCCGATGAAAATGCCGAAATGGCCATTATAAACAATCGGTTTATGGTTTATGCGCCTTCCCTGAATCGTCTGTATTTTCAGCGGGGCCGCGGCACCGTTGGCATTGGTGCGGCGTTGCGGGAGGTTGTAGTGCCCGAGGGGCAAGTGCCAATGATTGATCGTGACGGGTTGATAAGCTGGATTGCGGCTGATGGTGCGTTAGTATCCTGCAGCGCGGCGGCGATCTGCCAAAACGTGGTAAATCCGGTGCCCGAGATCGATTTGCGTGGTGTGTCCTCTATCCGGCAACTTGGCGAGGATTTTCTTCTCGCCGGGGATGACGGGCTGGGTATTGTGGTAACGCGAGACCCTGACCAACGATTCCGGCGACTCACGCAAGGCGCAAAGCCGCTGACGGGGCAAAATACGCTTGGCCGGTTGCGCACAGAAACTATCGGGGTGCTGCGCCGATCAAAAAATGGCGAAAACCTGTTTATGGCCAGTCCGTCAAGCGGCTTTTGGGTGGTTGATGGGCCAATGCCTCCCTTCTTGCCTACTATGAACAAAGCTACATCATTCGGGCTGAGCGGGGTATTTAATCCGGATGACAACTTGTATATTGACACCAGCAAGCAGTTGGTTGGCGAGGATGGTATAATCGGGCCGCTTCCGGCAGGAATTTCCGGTCAGGATATCATGGCCATTGGGCGTTTTGGCGATGACTACTGGTTTCAAACCCTTGACCGCATTCAGGTTTTTTCTCCGGATTGCATTTCTCCAGATGTTGTGGTGGATGTGCCGGAAGATCCCGAACAGGACATCGAGGCTCCCGCGCGTTGCATAGAACGTGACTTTCCGACCTTGGAGGGTCAGATAATTGCTTATATTGAAGCCGGGAACTCTGGGCAGAATTTCATCGCCATACTTCAGGATGGTTCAGCGCAGAGCTTTGATGGCCGTTGGCAGCAAATCCGCCCTGCCTTTCAACTTCCGCTGGCTACAATACAGGACTTTTTACAAGCCACTACCTTTGTTCGGCCAGACGGGAAGCGCAGTTTTTTTGCGCCATTATCCGTTGAGGAAAGCGTGGACGGGTCCCGATTTACGGTTGTCGAGCCCAAACCGGGCGGTACGAACCGGCGGCGCAGCTATGTCGCGTTTCAAGCCGGTACACTGGCAGCCCTCGATCTTGGATGGTTGCGTTTTGATGCGGCCCGCAAAGTGTTGGTTTTGGGCCGTGGGGAACAGAAAAGCGAGATGCCTCTCGACGCAGCCTTCAACTCTGACCAGCGGTTTTTAGCGTTTGCGTGGTCTGCACCGGCCCCGCAGCCTGACGGGACGGTGATTGTGGCCCTGCAGGATGGGCAGCTACGGCTGCAAAATCCGGCTAGCCAATCATCTCTGGTTACAGCAGCCTATGTCAGGCAGCGCGGTATCTTGGATGCAGCGGTGGTGCCGGATACAGGTGGCCATTGGCAAGGTCCGCGCTTTTTGCCATTTCAGGCAGAAAATACCCTGTTGTCGCCTGAGAGGCTCTATCAAAAAGAAGCATTTTCCATCCTGCAAGATCGGCGCGAGACCGGCGTGCGCCTGCGCCACGGGGTTAACCGCGTGCTGGACCGGGCAGGCTTCTTGTGGGACCGGTTCAATGATATCGGACTGGGGCCAAATTTGGAAGTAATTTTGCAAACCGCCCTTGGGCCTGTGGAAATGGATGCCCCTGAAGCCGCACTTTTTGAGGGTATGGTGGCCTGGAGTGCTGACACGCTGGATGTGATAGAGGCTGCGACGGAACGCCGCCTGCCGGAAAACAAATTCGAATGGAGACAGGATCGTCGTAATGGCATTGCCTCCCTTACTCGGGATACGCTGTTTTCGGCAATTTATGCCAATGGCACCCTCTCCGTCTCGACCTTGGCAGGATTTGGCCAGCGGCGCGGATTTGGTCCTGTTGCTACGCTTGATAATGCCGCCGACCCAGTCGACTTGCTATTGTCACGCGGAGATGAGCCGCTCGTTTACGGCCTTTTGAATGGCGATGTAATGATTGCCAATGAGCAGTCCGGGCTTGAGATTGCGGATCCGGCGATAGCCGCAGAGGTGATGCAGCTTGAAGCGTGGCGGGTGGGGCCGTTATTTGCCCGTGCGAAAAATAGCGGTCGCACGCAGTTCGAGGTGCGACTGGCTGAAACCGGCGGGCAAGAAAGCCCGGCAATCGGGCCATCCCGTAGATTTTTGTTTGATTCATTCCTGCAGGCGCGGTTCGCACCAGATCAAGCGCTTTATCTGGTGAGCAATGCCGGGTTGATGCGCTCTGCTAGCCGCAGTCCGGATCTGGCAGGAATGGAATTGTTAAGCAGCAATACGGGAAACAGGAGCTATGACCTCGTAACACGTGAGAATGATCTTTATGTTCTGGCCCGCAAGCATGGCCGGCCGGTGGGCTGTGAGCAGATTTCAGAAAGCGGACAAAGGCAGTGTGATGTGCAAATGCCACTACTGTCGATGGTGCAGACGACCTTATCCGATGATCGGGGCCTGACGGCTAAAGCAGGCGAAACCGGGTGGGTTTTTTCAGCTTCGGACCCCGATACCAGCATGAATCGCAGGGTTAGCCTTGAAAACGGCAGGTTTTCTTTTGATCGGATACAGGCGGTCGCGGTTTGTAATGGCGCGTTTTTTATGATCAACCGTGATGGCGATGTATTGCGAGCGCCATCTGCCACGCGCTGGCCGCAGGCCCGGTTTGTTGAAAGGCAGCCGGCTGACAGTCGGTTGTTTTGCAAGTCTGACAGGCCGATAGATCCTTTACCCGACGGGCTGTGGCTCCAGCGGCCCGATGGAATTTGGCTTAATTTGCCGGCTGATGGAGAGAGGTTCCGGCGCGCAGCTCCGGAATACGGCCGGCTGGCCAGCCAGGTTTTTTCCATTCGCGCTTCGAGCCGAGTATCAGCTATCAGGCGCAGTGATGAAAATGGGGGGCTATCCCAAACGGGAACCCGGGCGCTCCAGATTACCCAGCGATTCGGGGCGGGAGCGCTCGCGCCTGTCACCACTGTTTTTTCAAAAGGACCAGCCCTTGAAATAGACACTCCGACAGGGTTTTTCGGCGCCGGGCAGCGGATTTGGGCAATTACGCCAGACGGGATTGTCGATTATGGGCCGGAAGATCGAAGTGTCGCCTATTTCACACCGGAACGTGCTCCGCGGGTCCGGCTGCCGGCTGGATGCGTGGTTGGCTCTGCCCGTCGTGTAAGTGTAAGCGAAACAGAGCTGTATTGCGAAAATGGAACAATGGTGCGGGCTGGCGTGACGGGCGGCGCACTTTCCCTTTCAGCACCCAGCTTCGCGCTTGCAACATGGACAGCCCGCTCGGGGCAGGTTTCGGTAAGCAGTGATCGGCAGGGCATCCAGCATCTGGCCTTAAGTGGTCAGAAAATATCACCCGCGATAACAACGGGCGGCTTCCCGTTTGATTCTGTTCGCCAAGTCCTTATTGGCGGAGATGGGGGGTATAATCTGATAACAGGCATCGGGTGGTGGGGGTTTAGTTCCAGCGGGGTTTCGCTTGCCGAAAATGGCGGGAACAGCATAGCGCTTCAGCGCAGCTTGTTGCTGCGCCTTGGTCGGCCGGAGTTGGTGCAGGCTGCTGAAGTCAACGAAACTCTTGACCCTTACGGACTTTGCTTGGCGTCCGAAAACAGCACGGTGGTTGATATCTCTATCACCGAAGACGGGTACACGGCGGCGCTCTCGCGCAACAGGGTTTGCGAGCCGTATCTGGGGCGAGATAGGTTACGTTCTTTTCACAAAACAAGTGATGGACGGTTTTTTTCGCGGCTATGGATAGGTGGTCAGCGAAACCGTATTGATTCATTGGTGAACGGACGATTTGACAGCGATCGCATCCTGGAACTGCCCAATGCACAATATATTTCCGGCGAGATGGAAGCCGGAGACGGGCTTTGTGCGCCGACAGCCCTTGCTGGCGTTTCGGTCTGGGGAAATTCGACATCCCAGCGCGGGCGCGTATTTTCCGGAGCTTGTGGCCCGCTTTTGCCAATTGCCCCGATTTATGTGGATAACAACTATTTTGCCGTTTTTTCCGGAGCTTTATACAGGCGCGAATGAAGCGGTTACTGCAAAAATGCCAGTGGTGGCAAAGCGGTAAATAATGCCGGGGCAAGCATAGTTTGATCATTTCCAGCTCAATCTGACGGGTCGATGAAAATTGTGATATAGTGGTTTTGACAAATGCGGGAATCGCCATGGGAAATTACAGGTTTTGTCCGGTGTCAAACGGCCTGCTCCCATGGAAATGATTTTCGCGACAGCCGAAACCGGAGAGAATATGCGTATTATTTCCCTGATTGCCTTGTTTTTTGCCAGTGCGCTATGGGCGCAAGAGCGAGAGCCAAACAACCTTTTGGGGCAAAAATCCCCCTATTTGCTTCAGCATGTATATAATGCGGTTGATTGGTATCCATGGGATGAGCCGGCTTTTGCCAAGGCTCGCGCCGAAGGCAAGCCGATATTCTTGTCGGTCGGGTATGCTTCTTGTCACTGGTGCAGGGTGATGGCGGAGGAAAGTTTTGAAGATGACGCAGTGGGGGCCTTTCTGAACGATAATTTTGTTTCGATCAAGCTGGATCGCGAGGAACGCCCCGATCTTGACGAACAGTTCATGCTGGTTACACGAACCGCAACCGGAACGGCGGGCTGGCCGAATTCGGTATTTCTCACACCGGAAGGGGATCCCTTTTATGCTGGCGGCTATTACACCAGAGATACGTTTTTATCGCTGCTGGTAGAGCTTGAGCAGCGCTGGCGCGAGGATCGTGAAACAATAGATGCCACGGCAGCCTCGCTGGGCGGCGTGGTGCGGGAATATCTTGGGCGAAAGGCACAGGCAAAACCGCTGACGCCGGAGCTTGCGCTCGAGGTTTCCCGGCAAATGCTGTCCGGAATGGATGATTTTAACGGCGGCTTCGGGGTGGCCCCGAAATTTCCGAAGGAATCAGGCTTGTTGTTTCTGCTGGATCAGGCCGAGCGGAATATGGATACTGCGTTGCTGGAGGCCGTGCAGCTTGCGGCCGAGGGAATGGTGAATGGCGGCATTCATGATCAGGCCGGTGGCGGCTTCCATCGTTATGCGGTGGATAATGAATGGGCGGTGCCGCATTTCGAGAAGATGCTCTATAATCAGGCCCTGATCGGACGTTTGCTGATGCGGCTGGATGGCCTGCAGCCCAACGAGGCCTTTGCCCGCGCCGCCATTCGCACCTTTGACTATGTGCTGCGCGATCTTCAGGCCACCGGAGGCGGGTTTTATGCCTCCGAGGATGCCGATACCCTTGATGAAAACGGCGAATACAAAGAGGGGTATTTCTATCTCTGGACGCCGGATGAAATTCGCGCTGTGGCGGGCGGGGAGGCGGAGTTTCTGATCTCGGCGCTGAATGTGGAAGAGAACGGCAATTTTGAAGGTTCCAGCACCCTGCGCCTGAGCTATTTTGACGGTGACCGCGCACGGCTGGATCGCGGGCTGGAGCTGCTGCGATTGGCGCGCATGGCCCGCACCCCGCCCAACAAGGATGAAAAAATCCTGATGGGCTGGAATGGCGAAATGATTATCACGCTGGCGGCGGCGGCAAAGGCATATGGGCGGCCCGAATATCTGGCGGCGGCGCAGGCCTCGGCGCGATTTATCATGGACAACATGCGCAATGGTGACGGGTATTTCCGCGCCTATATCGCGGGCGAGGCCAGCATCGAGGCGCAATTGCCCGATTATGCCGGCTTTGGCCGTGCGCTGGTGGCGCTGCATGATGCCGACCCGGCAGCTGGCTGGCTGGCAGAGGCCCGGCGCATTGCCCGTTATATGCGGTCGAATTTCCAGGAGGATAGCGGAATATTCCGCATGAATGAACAGGCCGAGGGGCTGGGGGCGTTTATTCCGGTGGATGATGGCGAGGTGGCTTCGGGCAACGCGCAGGCACAATGGCTGCTGAGCGCTTTGGCGCGACGGGGAGAAGATGCGGAATTTGTGCAACAGGCGGATGCGCTGGCGGATCTCCTTTCGGGAAGCGCCCTTGGCCTGCCCGAGAAACGCGCGGCGGGCTTGGCGGCAGTGGATGCGCAGAATCGCGGTGATCTTGGTCCGTTGCGGGCGGTGTCCAACGGGGCGGTTCTGGTGCAGGCGGAGTATGACCGGGCAGCAGGCGTGGTGAATTTTACCATTTCGGTGGCCGAGGGTTGGCATATCAACGCCCATGAACCGCTGGAAGATTATTTCATCCCGACCTCGCTCCGGGTAAACGGCGAGGCGCTGGGTCCGGAGGCCTATCCCGAGCCGCTGATCACCACGCTTGCCTTTAACCGCGATACCCCGCTGGCGTTATATGATGGTGAACTCCGTCTGAGCGCGCCGGTTGGAGAGGGGGCGAATGTGGTGGTTCTGGTGCTACAATCCTGCAGTGATGAAATATGCCTTGCACCGCAGGATATCAGCTTTGGCTTTTGGTAGGTCGCGGGGTTAAACCTCCATGCAGATATATTTCATTTCCAGATAATCCTCTACGCCATGATGGGAGCCTTCGCGACCGAGGCCGGATTGCTTGACCCCGCCAAAGGGGGCGACTTCGGTGGAAATCAGGCCGGTATTCACCCCGACCATGCCATATTCCAGCGCTTCGGCCACCCGCCATACGCGGCTCAGGTTATTGGCATAGAAATAGCTGGCGAGGCCAAAAACGGTGTCATTGGCCTGCTCGATTACATCCGCCTCGTCGGTGAAGCGGAAAAGCGGTGCAACGGGGCCGAAGGTTTCGTCATTGGTGACGATCATATCGCGGGTAACGCCTGTGAGGATGGTTGGCTCGAAAAACGTGCCGCCAAGCGCGTGACGATGGCCGCCGGCGGTGACAGTGGCACCTTTGGCTGTGGCGTCTGCAATATGTGCTTCCACCTTTTCCACGGCGGCCCGGGTGATCAGCGGTCCTGCAACAGTGCCCGCTTCAAAGCCGTCGCCGACCTTCATCTTGCCCACGGCCTCGCCCATTTTGGCGGCAAATTCGTCATATACCGCATCCTGCACATAAATCCGGTTGGCACAAACGCAGGTCTGGCCGTTATTGCGGTATTTGGCAATCATCGCCCCTTCCACGGCGGCATCCAGATCTGCATCGTCAAACACGATGAAGGGGGCGTTGCCACCCAGCTCCATACTCATTTTCATCACCCGCGAAGCCCCTTGCGCCAGCAATATCCGACCCACCTGTGTGGAGCCGGTAAAGGTGAGCTTGCGCACCTTGTCGTTAGACGTGAATTCTTTGCCGATGTCAGCCGCAGCAGAGGATGGCACCACCGAGAACACCCCTTTGGGCACCCCTGCCCGCTCGGCCAGCAGGGCCATGGCGAGGGCTGAAAGCGGGGTTTCGGGGGCGGGTTTGGCGACGAATGCACAGCCCACGGCCAGCGCAGGGCCGGCCTTGCGCGCGATCATCGCATTCGGGAAATTCCACGGGGTGATCGAGGCCACCACCCCTACGGGCTGTTTCAGCACGACAATGCGCTTGCTTGGCTGATGGCCCGGAATGGTCTCGCCGTAAACCCGCTTGGCTTCTTCGGAAAACCACTCGATAAAGCTGGCCCCATAAAGGATTTCGCCCTTGGCCTCGGGCAGGGGCTTGCCCATTTCTGCGGTGAGAATCGCGCCCAGATCATCGGCATTTTCCACCATCAGCTCATACCACTTGCGCAGAACCGCTGCACGCTCCTTGCCGGTGCGCGCGGCCCATGGTTTTTGCGCGATATAGGCGGCGTCAATGGCGCGGGTGGTTTCGGCCACCCCGCAATCGGCGACTTGCGCGACCACATCGCCGCGTGCGGGGTTGGTGACATCAAGGGTATTTCCTCGGTCGCTATCTACCCATTCACCGGCAATAAAGGCCTTGGTGACAAGCAGGGAAGGGTCTTTTAGCCTGCTGGCGAGTTCGGTTTTGTCTAGCATCGGAGCCTCCGTAAGTATTCGGGTGCAGGATGCGGGGGCGGGGGCGGTTTCGCAAGGGGTATTGGTTCCGAAGAAGCAAAATACCCGCGTTGGTGGTGGGCTATAACACCACCCTACCGGAGCTGGCGCGTGGCCTCGCCAATCGCTATGCCCGCCGATACCGCCACATTCAGCGATCGCCCGCCTCCGGGCATGGGAATGAGCAGGCGGGCATCGCAGGCCTGGGCCACCTCGCCGGGCACCCCGGCGCTCTCGCGGCCAAGCATTATGGTATCTCCTGCCCGAAAGTTGAAATCCCATAGCGGGCTGGCGGCTTTGGTGGTCATGAGAATCAGGCGGCCGGTGCGTTGGGCCTGAAATGCCTCCCACGAAGCATGGCGGGTGATATCGGCGATATCGGCGTAATCCATCGCCGAACGGCGCAGGGCCTTGACCGAAAACGGGAATCCGCATGGCTCGATTACGTCTATTCCCGCGTCAAAACAGGCGGCAAGGCGAATCATACTGCCCAGATTGGGCGCTATATCCGGCTGAAAAGCTGCGATTCGAAGATTTTGGGGCAATATTTTCACTTTCTTTAGGCATGCGGCGCAAAGTCCGCTGGACCGCGCGCCCACTCGGGTGTATTCGTTTCGGGCAATGCCTGCAATCTGCGGGCCTAAAATGTATATCTGCCCGAAACCGGGCAACAACAAGGGGGGACGTCCATTGTCTCACGCAGAAGATTCAGGTTCGCGCCGCGATTTCCTATATGTCGCGACCGCCTCCACCGGCGCGGTGGCTCTCGGGGCTGCCGTCTGGCCGCTGGTCGATCAAATGAATGCCAGTGCCGATGTGCAGGCGCTTGCTTCCAAAGAGGTTGATATTTCCGGTGTTGAAGTGGGCACACAAATTTCGGTCAAGTGGCTTGGCAAGCCGGTTTTCATCCGTCATCGCACAGACGAGGAAATCGAAGCCAGCCGCAACACCCCGCTGGAAGATCTGAAAGATCCGACCTCGCAAAACAACGCGAAATGGGAAACCGATGCATCCGATGCCAACCGCGCGCTGGATGAAGAAGGCAAATGGCTGGTGATGGTCGGGGTTTGCACCCATCTGGGTTGTATCCCGCTTGGCGGAGCCTCGGGCGAATTTGGCGGCTGGTTCTGCCCTTGCCACGGTTCGCACTATGATACGGCTGGCCGCATTCGCAAGGGGCCTGCCCCGCTCAATCTTTTGGTGCCGGAAGCCGCGTTTCTGTCCGACACCGTAATTAAACTAGGCTAAGGGAGAACATCATGGGTGGTATCCCACACGATAAATACGAGCCAAAGACCAAATCGGAAAAATGGCTCCACTCGCGTCTTCCTATTGTAGGGCTGATCTATGATACAATCATGATCCCGACGCCGAAAAACCTGAACTGGATGTGGATCTGGGGCATTGTGCTGGCCTTTGCGCTGGTGATCCAGATCGTAACCGGCATCATTCTGGCCATGCACTATACGCCGAATGTAAACCTGGCTTTCCAGTCGGTCGAACATATCATGCGCAATGTGAATGGCGGCTGGCTGCTTCGCTATGTGCATATGAACGGCGCAACGCTTTTCTTTATTGCGGTATATCTGCATATTTTCCGTGGCCTGTATTACGGTTCCTATAAATCCCCGCGCGAGGTGACATGGATCATCGGCATGCTGATCTATCTGGCGATGATGGCTACCGGCTTTCTGGGCTATGTGCTTCCATGGGGGCAAATGTCCTTCTGGGGCGCAACGGTAATTACCGGCCTGTTTGGTGCCATTCCCGGAGTTGGTGAAAGCATTCAGGCATGGCTGCTTGGCGGACCATCGGTGGATAACCCCACCTTGAACCGCTTTTTCTCGCTGCATTATTTGCTGCCCTTTGTGATTGTGGCGCTGGTTGCCCTGCATATCTGGGCCTTTCACACTACCGGCAACAGCAACCCGACAGGGGTCGAGGTTCGCCGTGGCTCCAAGGAAGAGGCTGAAAAAGACACCCTGCCTTTCTGGCCTTACTTTGTGATCAAGGACTTTTATGCGCTGGTTGTGGTGTTGGTGGTATTTGCTGCGGTTGTCGGTTTCATGCCGAATTACTTTGGCCACCCGGATAACTACATCATGGCCGATCCGCTGAAAACACCGGCGGAGATTGTGCCGGAATGGTATTATCTGCCTTTCTACGCAATTTTGCGCGCCTTTACCGATGATGTATGGGCGGTGCAAATCGCCTCCCTCTTCTCGGGCGGGATCATTGATGCAAAATTCTTTGGTGTGATCGCGATGTTCGGTTCGATCTTTGTGATGGCTCTGGTTCCATGGCTGGATACTTCCAAAGTGCGTTCGGGCCGTTATCGCCCGGCGTTCCGGTTTTTCTTCTGGATCCTGGCGTTTGACTTCATGTTCCTGATGTGGCTGGGCGCCCGCCCCGCAACCGAACCCTATTCAAGCCTCGCGCTTGTAGGCACGACCTACTGGTTCGCCTATTTCCTGGTTATCCTGCCGCTGCTGGGGGTGTTTGAACGCCCGCAAACGCCGCCGGATACGATCGAAGCGGACTTTGATAGCCACTATCCGCCAAAACCGGCCGAATAAGCTCATACGAGAGGACATTTATAATGTTTACAAGAACACTCCTTTCCGCCGTCCTGGCGCTGGGCCTCGGCACCGCAAGCTATGGTGAGGGAAACAAGCCTAAAATCGATGATATTGCTTTCAGCTTTGAAGGCGTATTCGGTAAATTCGAAGAAGCGCAGCTTCAGCGCGGATTGCAGGTATTTACCGAGGTCTGTGCCGCGTGCCACGGGCTGAATCTGCTCTATTACCGCAATCTCGGAGATGAAGGCGGGCCGGGCATGGCCGAGGACCAGGTAAAGGCCTATGCGGCGCAATTCGAGGTCTTTGATCCTGAAATCGACGATTACCGCCCTGCGATTCCGCCGGATAATTTCGGCAGCAGCAGCATGGCAACCGCACCGGATCTTTCACTGATGGCCAAAGCGCGCAAGGGGTTTTCCGGCCCCTACGGGCTGGGATTGAATCAGCTTTTCCGCGGGCTTGGTGGCCCTGAATATATCGCGGCGTTTTTGTCATCCTATACCGGCGAAGAAAAAGAAGAGGCAGGCATGCTTCTATACGAGAACACCGCCTTTTATGGTGGCTGGACCTCCATGCCCCCACCGCTTTTTGACGAGCAGGTAGAATTCGAGCCAGCACATAAAAACACTGTTGAATCTATGTCTGAAGACGTAGCCGCCTTTTTGATGTGGACGGCGGAGCCTAAGCTGATGCAGCGCAAACAAGCCGGTCTTGTGGCGGTGTTGTTCCTCAGTTTTCTGGCGGTCATGCTTTATCTGACCAACAAGAAAATCTGGGCAAAAGCCAAGCGTAAAGACTAGGTTCTTCACGATATTTTAGAAAAGGCGGTCTTTCGAGGCCGCCTTTTTTTCATTTATAGCATGGGTGAGCTGCCTAAATAGGCGGCCAGCGCAGGCGATGGTTTGCGAAAAAATGCGCCTGTTTCCACCGGTGACCGGGCCTTTTCTTCATCCACATACACAACATTTTCGGCAATATGGCGGGCATCTTCAGGTGCGTGGGTCACCAGTAGCAGAGTTGCGCCCAGCTCCGCGCGGAGGCTTTCAACCAGCTTCAGCATATCCTGCCGCAAGCCCGGACCAAGCGCTGCAAAGGGTTCATCCAGCAGTAATAGCGGCTTTTTGCGCAATATTGTGCGGGCCAGCGCGGCCCGCTGCATCTGCCCGCCTGAAAGCGCGCGCGGATAATCAGCCCCTCGCCCCGCAAGGCCCACCCGCGCCAGCGCGGCCTCAACGGTAAGGCGCTCGGGTTTGGACAGCTTGAAATCCGTTCTCAATCCCAGCCCGACATTTTGTTGCAGGGTTAAGTGCGGAAACAGGTTATGCGCTTGAAACATAATCGAAACGGGGCGTTTGGCCGGGGGGAGGTCTGAAATATCCTCGCCCTGCCACCACACCCGCCCTTGCGGCTTGATAAATCCGGACAAGGCCAAAAGCAAAGTGGATTTCCCACCGCCGGAGGGGCCGATAATGGCGGTGGTGCTGTCTGGCGGCACAGCAAAATTGGCGGATAGCGCGAAATCACCCTGATTTATGAATAGCTTTTCAAGCTTCAGCACGTTGGCCTCCCTTGTCAAAAAGATAGAATAGCCCAAAGCTGCTAGCCACCAGTATCAGCGCTGTGCCTGCGGCGGCTTCCATCTGATAGCTGCCCATCTGCCGAAACATCATCAAAGGCAGGGTTTGTATATCGGGCGGGGCAAACAGGGTGATGACGCCAAGGTCCCCCATGGAAAGCGCGGCGGCCAGCCCGGTGGCAAAGCCCAGCTCGGGGCGGATTTGCGGCAGGGTAATATGCCGAAATCGCACCCAGCCGCGCAGGCCCAGCCCGTCAGCGATTCGCCCGTAATTTTCTCGGGTGCGGGCAATGGCGGGCCGCAATATACGCAGCATCAGCGGCAGGCTCAGCGCGGCGTTCGCCAAGGCCGTGATCGGCAGAGCGAGGCGAAACGGGCTGAAAAACGGGTTGACCAGAATGAATAACCCAGTGCCGATCACAAAGGGAGAAGCGGCAAGTAGCAACAATACAAAAGCCTCGATCCGGTTGCCCTGC
>JALSHK010000007.1 GCA_026982275.1 Paracoccaceae bacterium
TTATCGCTTGTTTGCCCAGGATAAAGGCTGGCGCAGCCGTATGTTTGAATCGATCGAGAGCGGGCTGGCTGCCGAGGTGGCGGTGGAAAAAGAGCAAACCTCGACCCGAACCCGCATGGCGCGGGTAAAAGATGCCTATATCCGCGAACGTCTGCATGATCTGGATGATCTGGCCAACCGGCTGTTGCGCATTCTAACGGGGCGCGAAGATGCCGAGGCGCGGGGCATCCCCGAAAACGCCATTCTGGTGGCGCGCAATATCGGCCCCGGAGAGCTGCTGGATTACGGCAAAAAGCTAAAGGGCGTGGTGCTGGAGGAAGGCTCGGTTGGATCCCATGCGGCGGTGGTGGCGCGCTCGCTGGCAATCCCGCTGGTGATCCATGCCAAGCGCATAACCCGCGAAGCGCTGAGCGGCGATTTGATCTTGGTGGATGGCGAGACCGGTTTGGTGCATCTGCGCCCGGGTGATACCGTAGCGGCGGCGTTTCGTGAAAAAATAGCCATGCAGGCCGAAGCCCAGCAGGCCTATGAGAGCTTGAGGGACGAGCCTGCGCAATCGCTCGACGGGGTGCGCATCACCCTGAATATGAATGGCGGTTTGATGGTGGACCTGCCCAGCCTTGAGCCTTCGGGCGCTGAAGGCGTAGGGCTTTATCGCACGGAATTGCAGTTCTTGCTGCGTTCGCGGGTGCCGCGGCGGGGCGAGCTGGTAAAGCTTTATAGCAGGGTGATGGATGCGGCGGGGGATAAATCCGTGGTTTTTCGCACGCTGGATATCGGCTCGGACAAGGCTTTGCCCTATATGAAGCGCCCCGACGAGCCGAATCCTGCGCTGGGCTGGCGGGCGATCCGCATCGGGCTGGATCGGCCCGGGATTATGCGAATGCAGCTTCAGGCCCTTATTCGTGCGGCCAATGGCCGGCGGCTGAATGTGATGTTTCCGTTTATTGCCCAGTTCGAGGAGTTTCGCGAGGCGCGGCAACGCTTGCTCGACGAGCTGGAAAAAGAGGCGCGCGCGGGGCATATATTACCCGCCAATGTTCGCATTGGCGCAATGCTGGAGACGCCAAGCCTGGCTTTTGCACCGGATCAGTTTTTTGAAATGGCTGATTTCATTTCCATTGGCGGCAATGACCTGAAGCAGTTTTTCTTTGCGGCGGATCGCGAAAACGAGCTGGTGCGGCAGCGCTATGATACGCTGAATGTCAGCTTCTTGACATTCATCGAGCAAATATCGGATCGCTGTTTGCGGCTTTCAACCCCGCTATCCTTCTGCGGCGAGGATGCGGGGCGGCCGGTAGAGGCGCTGGCTTTTGCGGCTATGGGCTTGCGCACGCTTTCGATGCGCCCGGCCTCGATCGGGCCGGTAAAGCGCCTGCTGCGCGCGGTTGATCTGGGCGAGGTTCGGGATGTTATCAATGTGGCGCGGGCCTCGGGCGAGCAATCCGTGCGGCCAGCCCTGATGGAATGGCTGCTTGAGCGGCGGATGCCGGTTTGAAATACCAAAGCGCTATTTCGCGATCACAGCCCCGAATTGGCGGGTGCGGGAATGAAAATTCTGTAATGTATCTTCAAACACTTCGGGCGTGAATTCGGGCCATGATTCCTCAAGGAAGGCGAATTCGGAATAGGCGCTTTGCCAGGTCATGAAATTCGATAGGCGCATCTCGCCTGCGGTTCGGATAATCAAATCCGGATCAACCTGGTTTTTGGTATCCAGATGCTCCGAAAGGGTCTGTTCGGAAATATCGGAGATTTCAATCTCGCCGGCCTGCACCTTGGTGGCGATAGAACGGGTGGCGCGGACAAGCTCGTCCCGACCGCCGTAATTTATGGCGACATTCAGTTGCAGACCGGTGTTGTTGCGGGTCATCCTTCGCAGGTTTTCCATTAAATCCCGGATATCCGGCGCCAAAGGCGAAGGATCCCCCAGAAATCGCACGCAGACGTTTTTTTCGTGCAGCTCGACCAGATTATTGGAAAGATAGCCGCGAAAAAGCTTCATCAGGCCTTCGACCTCATGGGCCGCCCGTTTCCAGTTTTCGGTGGAAAATGCATATAGGGTGAGGGTGTCCACCCCAAGCCCCGGGCAGGATTTTACGATGGTTTTCACTTGTGTCGCGCCGCGCTTGTGCCCGATCAGCCGCGCGAGGCCACGCCGGGTTGCCCATCGGCCATTACCATCCATAATTATTCCGACGTGCATATTGTTCCTCGATGGCATGGTAGGCAGACCCTTGCCTTCATAAGGCAGAATGGTGCTTATGCATATAGTAAATAGCGCGAATTCTTTGCTTTATACATAAGCTTTGTCTATTGGCGGCAAATTCCCGCCTGCAGTTATGGATCAATTACAAAATTCTTCCCTGTGGCAAATTGCGGTTTCCAATCCGCTATGATCCGGCTTATACCTGAGTAGAAACATCAAGTAAGAAGAGGAAACCCGATGAGCGTGACCAAGGAGCAGGTGTTGGCCGAGCTGGCCAAGGTAGTGGATCCGGCGAGCGGCAAGGATATTGTCAGCGCCGATATCGCGCGGGCGATCAGCATCGAAGGTGACACGGTTCGCTTTGTGCTGGAGGTGGAAGCCTCGCGCGGGGTGGCGATGGAGCCGGTGCGGCTGGAGGCGATCAAGGCGGTAGAGGCGCTGGACGGGGTTGGCAAGGCTTCGGCATTGATCACTGCGCATTCGGAAAAAAAGGTGCCGGATCTGGGCGGCAGCGCCAAGCCGGCCGCGCCGCAAGGCCCGCAGCGCCTTCCCGGTGTGCGCCATATTATCGCTGTGGCTTCGGGCAAGGGCGGGGTGGGGAAATCCACGGTTTCGGCCAATCTGGCGGTGGCGATGGCGCGGTTGGGGCTGAAGGTGGGTTTGCTGGATGCGGATATCTATGGTCCTTCGCAGCCCCGCATGATGGGCACCAGCGCGCGGCCCCAGGCCGTGGGCGAGCGCGGCATGGCACCGGTGGAAAAACACGGGGTCAAGCTGATGTCCATGGGCTTGATGATGCGCGAGGACGAGGCCGTGGTCTGGCGCGGGCCGATGCTGATGGGGGCGTTGCAGCAGATGCTTAATCAGGTGGAATGGGGCGCGCTGGATGTGCTGGTGATTGATCTGCCACCGGGCACGGGCGATGTGCAGCTTACCCTGAGCCAGAAAACCGCCGTCACCGGCGCGGTTGTGGTCTCTACCCCGCAGGATATTGCGCTGCTGGACGCGCGCAAGGCATTGGATATGTTCAGAAAAACCAATGTCCCTGTATTGGGGTTCATTGAAAATATGTCCACGCATATATGCTCTGAATGCGGATATGAGGAGCATATATTCGGCCATGGCGGCGCGATGGCCGAGGCTGAAAAGCTGAAGGTGCCGATGCTGGGCGCGGTGCCGCTGGATATCAAAATCCGGCTGGCAGGGGATGGCGGCGCGCCGGTGGTGGCGGCCGATCCCGATAGTCCGCAGGCGCTGGCCTTTATCGGGATCGCCAAAAACCTGCTGGCCCAAAAAGCGCTACAGGCGTAGGCCCTTGGTAAACAGATTGATAAGATAGGTTTTCGCGGTTGAAAACCTGTCTTCATAGCCTTCGTTCATCATGGCTTTGATCTGGGTGTCAAAATCGGAATAATGCTGGGTGGTGGCCCAGATCGAAAAAATCAGGTGATAGGGATCCACCGGCGCGATTTTTCCGTCATCGATCCAGTCCTGGATCAGGACGACCTTTTTATCCATCAGGGCTTTCAAATGGCCGTTCAGGGTATCTTTGCCCCTCGGAGCTTCCTGTATGATTTCATTGGCGAAAAGCCGGCTTTCACGGGGGAATTCTTCGGCCAGCTCCAGCTTGCGCACGATATAGCCGGTGATTTCGGCTACCGGATCGCCCTCTGCGCTGATTTTTTCCAGTGGCTCCAGCCATTTTACCATCAAGCCCGAAATAAGCTCGGCGTGGAGCGCTTCTTTCGAGGCAAAATAATAAAGCAGATTGGGCTTGGAGAGCCTGGCTTTCTGCGCAATCATATCCAGCGTTGCACCGCGAAAGCCGTGCCTGGAGAACACCTCGAGCGCCGCTTCCAGTATTGCGCCGGTTTTCTCACGCTGGATGCGGGTGGGCTTCTGGGTTGAATTCGCGCGCGCTTTATTAGCTGGCTTATTACGGGTCACGCTTATGGCTCTCGATTGGGCAGGGTTACGCGACTATAGAATAGCCATGCCCCGAGGTGCAAATCTTTTTCAGCTTTGAAAACGAAGACTTTGGAGCCGGTCACCAAAATCGCAAGAGCCAATACGGGCGGCAGGCCGGTATAATGGCCGGTGCCGGAAGCAAAGCCTTGTTGCTTGTAAAGCGGCATGGCGATCTCGTAATCCGGGTGCTGCCGGCGCATAGGGATCAAATTACCGGCCTGTCATCATGGGTGTCGCCGGAATGCGGTCCAATATCCTTTATGAGCGAGGCATGGCTGAAGCCCGCTTTTACCCCAGTTTTTTGCGGATAATTTCATTTACCACTTTGGGGTTGGCCTTGCCTTGGGTCGCCTTCATCACCTGCCCGACAAACCATCCCGCCATGTTCGGCTTTTCCTTGGCGGCCGCTACCTTATCGGGGTTGGCTGTCATTACCGCATCCACCGCCGCTTCAATCGCGCCGGTATCAGTCACCTGCTTCATGCCGCGGCTTTCCACGATCTCGGCAGGATCACCGCCCTCGGTCCATAGAATTTCAAACAGCTCCTTGCCGATCTTGCCGGAGATATCCCCCTTGGCGATCAGATCAATGATACCCCCTAGCTGAGCCGCGGAAATGGGCGAGGTTTCAATGCTGTGTCCTTCTTTGTTCAAGCGGCCAAACAGCTCGTTGATTACCCAGTTCGCGGCCTGCTTGCCATCGCGCCCTTTGGCCACAGCCTCGAAATACGCGGCATTGGCCACATCGGCGGTCAACACACCGGCATCATATTCCGTCATGCCGAAATCAGCCACAAAGCGGGCCTTTTTGGCATCGGGCAGCTCGGGCAGGGAGGCGGCGATTTCATCCACCCACGATTGCTCGATTTCCAGCGGCAAAAGATCAGGGCAGGGGAAATATCGGTAATCATGCGCTTCTTCCTTGGAGCGCATGCTCCGGGTTTCGCCCTTTACCGGATCATAAAGCCGGGTTTCCTGCTGGATGCTGCCACCATCTTCCAGAATGGCGATCTGGCGGCGGGCTTCCACCTCGATCGCCTGCTGGATAAAGCGCATGGAATTCATGTTTTTGATCTCGCAACGGGTGCCCAGATGCTTGAAATCACCGCTCTCGCGAAAGCGCTCATAGTCGCCGGCTTTGCACACCGAAACATTGACATCGGCGCGCATCGAGCCTTCCTGCATATTGCCATCACAAGTGCCCAGATAGCGCACGATCTGCCGGATTTTGCGCACATATTCGGACGCCTCTTCGGGGCCGCGAATATCGGGAAAGCTGACGATCTCCATCAGGCCAACGCCGGTGCGGTTCAGGTCCACAAAGCTCATTTCAGGGTCCATATCATGCACGGATTTACCGGCATCCTGCTCGATATGAATGCGCTCCACCCGAACCTTGCGCGCCACGCCGGGGGCCATATCCACAAGGATTTCGCCTTCGCCGACAATCGGGTGATAAAGCTGTGAAATCTGGTAGCCCTGCGGCAGGTCGGGGTAGAAATAATTCTTGCGATCAAAGCGCGACATCAGGTTGATCTTGGCCTTCAGGCCCAGCCCCGTGCGCACCGCCTGCTCGACGCAAAATTCATTGACCACCGGCAACATGCCCGGCATGGCGGCATCAACGAAAGCCACATTGCTGTTCGGCTCGGCACCGAAATTCGTGCTTGCTCCCGAGAACAACTTGGCATTCGAGGCAATCTGGGCATGCACTTCCAGCCCGATCACCAATTCCCAATCATCCTTGGCGCCGGCAATTACTTTGGCTTTTGGTTCGGTATAGGCGAGTTCGGTCATGGTTTGTATCCGCAAATTTAGGGTTAGGCCCTTTTAGGCAAAGCACGGGCGGGGGGCAAGAGGCGGCGGAAACGGAATTTTCATACATTACAGCTAACAAGCGATAGGGGCTTTGTTTTCTGGGGAAAAGGAAATGATGACAATGATGACACGGATGGGAAAGGCCTTGCTGATCTGCCTGCCCTCGGCGGGGCTGGCCGTGGGGCTGGGTTATGTGGTGGAGTGGATGCTGGGGGCGCCAATATCGGCGGCGGGGCTGCTGAGCAGTGCTTTGGTGCCGATTTTGATCGGCATTCCGGTGATATTTTTTATCGAAGGGCAAAGCATCAAGCTGAAAAACGCTATTATGACGCTCGATCTGATGCGCGAGGAGGCCGAGGAGCGCGCCAAGCGCGATTCTATGACGGGGCTTTATAATCATCAGCATTTTATGGAAAAAATCCACGAAGGCGGGCGGCGCGATGATGGCTCGCTGATTGTTCTGGATATCGACCATTTCAAGAATATCAATGATAGCTATGGCCATGCGCAGGGCGACGAGGCCCTGATCCATGTGGTGAATGCTGTGCGCAAGGCGGTGCGTTCTAAAGATGTGGTCGGGCGCATCGGGGGGGAGGAATTTGCTGTTTTTTTACTGGATGCCAGCAAGGAAGAGGCCAAATCTATCGCCTCGCGCATCCGCAAAACGGTTGAAAAGATCGATTTCATTCCCGAGGATGGTGTTAAGGCTCCGCTTACGGTCAGCGTTGGTGTGGCAATGAAAGGCGAGGTCGATAACGTGATCGGGGCGATGCAACTGGCTGACAAGCGGATGTATAGGGCCAAGGAAAGCGGTCGTAATCAGGTCGTGGCTAGCGGGCTGGAGGCCGAGGTGTTTGACCTCGCGCGCGGCACGCAAGGGTAGGGTGCGTGGCACTCCACGCACCACCAACCGCACATGCGTGAAATCGGCATGGCCGCGGCTCATTCTCTGCGCCGAAATTCGAACCGGCACGACGCGCCACCAGTTGACAGAGTCGTAGGCCGCGCAAAGGCAATGCCATCGGGG
>JALSHK010000008.1 GCA_026982275.1 Paracoccaceae bacterium
CATGACCATCGCTTCCTCCGCCCGAGATTCGGGCTTGGATTTATGGCGGTCAAAAGCATAATCCCGCAGCACCAAGCCATATAACATCTCGGCCGCGCGGCTTTGCGCCGCCAATAGCACCGAAAGCTTCTGGCCATTTGCAAAGGTAGCCATCTTTGCGCCGATCTTGCGCGCCAGCTCCACAGAGGGGCTAACCGGGCATTTGATAACCTGAAGCGCGCTGGCCTGCATCCGCTCGGGCAGTTCGAAAACCACGGCGTCGCCCTCGCTCAGCTTTTCCCATGCCTCGCTCTCGGCCAGCCGCTTCAGCGCGCCGCGCATCAGGGTGTTGGCCTTGCGGGTGAGCGGGTTCATCCGGCCATCTTCACCCATAACCACAGAAATTCTATCGGTAAGCTCGGCGATCGCTTCGCCTGCGGATTCTACAAATTTAAGGCTTAGGGTCTGGCTCATTAGGTCCTCGCTTCGGGTTGGGAATCTATCTGCCCAGACCCTAAGAGGTTTTTTACGCAAGCGGTATCGGTTTTTGCCATCAGCCGGAATTCGCCCGTAATTAAGCCGCTTCCCTTGACCCGTTGGCCCAATACAAATAGGCAATAAGGGCAAACAAAGGGCAGCGCGTGAACCGACTCGACCGATATTTCCTTGCCCAGCTTTTTGGGCCATTCGGCTTTTTTGCCTTGGTGATTGCCGGCATTTTATGGCTGGCCCAGGCTTTGCCGCTGATTGACAATGTGATCGAAAGCGGCCAATCCGGCCTCGTATTCCTTGAAATCACCAGCTATCTGGTGCCAAAAGTGCTGATGGTGGCGCTGCCGATTGCCGCGCTTTCCGCCTCGCTTTATGCGCTTAACAAGCTTTATAGCGAATCCGAGCTGGTAGTGATGATGACCGCCGGCCAATCCCCCATGGCGCTGGCGCGCCCGGTGGCGATATTTGGCACAATCGCGATGATCCTGATGGCGGTGGTTACCCTGTTTCTGGTGCCGGCCTCGCAAACCCGCCTTGGCCAGCGGCTGGCCGATTTTCGCTCGGATTTTGCCAAAACGCTGGTTCGCGAAGGGCAGTTCATCCACCCCGTCAAAGGCATAACCCTGTTTATTCGCGACACCTCAAAGCAAGGCGAGATGGCCGGCCTGTTTCTGAGCGATCGGCGCGATGCGCAAAACCCTGTGATTTATACCGCCCGCAAGGCATTGCTATTGCAAGATCAGGATGCCACCCGGATCGTGATGTTTGACGGCAATATACAGCGGCTGCCGGAGGGAACAACCCAGCTATCCACGGTATATTTCGACCAGTTTTCCTATGATATCGGCGCACTGCTCGCCGCCCCGAGCAGTAGAAACCGCACGCCTTTCGAGCGCTATGTGCCCGAGCTGATCTGGCCCGATGAAGAAATGCAGGCAAGCGAGCGCTATGATCGCGGCGATTATCTGGCCGAAGCCAATCACAAGCTGGTGATGCCGGTTAGCGCGCTGGTATTACCGCTGGTTGCGCTGGGTGCCATTCTGGCCGGCGGCTTCAGGCGCGGCGGCTTTATGGGCCGTGTAATGGGCGCGATCGGGATCGGGCTGTTTATTCAGGCCTCTGTCGGGGTCACCAAATCCATGGTGCAAGGCAACGGGGATCTGTTCTGGACCATGTATCTACCGGGCATGGGCGGTATGCTGATTGCGTTTCTATTATTGCTGAAAGCCGGGCGCATGCCGCGAAGGCACAGGCTATGACCATGTATCGCTATATATTAACCCGGTTTTTGATAAATCTGGTCAAGGTGCAAATCGCGTTTTTGCTGCTTGTCTTTGTGATTGACGGGGTTGAGCAAGCCCAGCTCCTGGCCCCTTATGATGCACCAAGGCTCGAGGCATTGCGTCTGGTTTCGCTTCGCGCGCCGCAATATATGATGAAAATATTCCCGCTGGTAATAATGCTTGCCTCGCTCACCACCTTCGTCGGGCTGTCGCGCAGCTCGGAGCTGGTGGTGATGCGGGCCTCCGGGCAATCGGCGATCAAGCTGCTGTTGATTCCGGTAGTGGCAACCTTGCTGATCGCAATATTCCTTACGGCAGTTTTCAATCCGATTGTCGCCGCTACCATTCGCAAAACCGACGCCTTGCTCGCCGAATATAATATTGGCGGGCGCTCGCTGGTTTCGTTGGGCAGCACGGGAATCTGGCTGCGGCAAGGCTCAGACACCAGCCAGTTTGTCATTCAGGCGGACCGGACCAGTTTCAACGGTTCGATCCTGTTTCGGGTGAACCTGTTTGAATTCACACTGGACGGGCAGCTTACGCGGCGCATTCAGGCGCAATCCGCCCGCCTTGCCGATGGCGAGTGGCTGATGCGAAACGGCATGGACTGGCGCTTTGAATACAGCAACCCCGAGCGCCCGATCAGCAGCACGCCCTTTGAAACCCTCCCCCTTCGAACCACCCTCACCAGCCAGGAAATTCTCGAAAAATTCGCCTCGCCGCAAGCCGTGTCCATCTGGGAGCTTCCGGCCCTGATTTCCCGTTTGGACGAAGCCGGGTTTTCATCGAAGCGCCAAAGATTGTTTTTGCAATCGGAGCTGGCTCGCGGGGTGGTTTTGGTGGCCATGGTGCTTATCGGTGCCGGATTTTCCATGCGGCACGCCCGCTTTGGGCAAACCGGAATAATGGTGCTTCTTGCCGTGTTTTCGGCCTTCCTGCTCTATTCGCTGAATTCAATTGCGGAATCTCTCGGGGCAACGGGGGCTATTCCGATCCAGCTGGCGGCATGGGGGCCGGGCGGTGCCGGAATATTGCTTACCATGGGCTTGCTGCTGCACCTAGAAGACGGCTAATATAGCCCATTCTGCTGGAGTTTCCGTTGCCCGATATTCACCGACTTTTTGCTTTTATCCTGTTTTGCACGCTGGTTTTTGCTTCTTCGCCACGCGCGCAAGGGAGCGGGTTTTCGACCTTAACCGCAGATAATATATCCTATAATGCCGATACCGGCGAGCTAAGCGCTGTTGGTCAGGTTGTTGTTTTGTTTGAAAAAACGAGGCTGGAAGCCGATAGCCTGATTTACAACCGCTTCACCGGGAAAATTTCCGCCAGCGGGCCTATTCGCATTACCGATGGCAGCGGCGCGGTATTTACCGCCACCACCGCCACTCTCAGCCCCGATCTCAGCTCGGGAATCATCCGTGGCGCACGGCTGCTGCTGGCCAACAGGTTCCAGATCGCGGCGGCGGAAATTCGCCGTGTCTCTGACAGGTTCAATATCTTTTATCGCACGGTCGGTTCGGTCTGTTCGGTCAATATCAACCGTCCGGTGCCGCTTTGGCAAATCCGCTCCGAACGCATCATTCAGGATACCCGGGAAAAGCGGCTCTATTTTGAAAATGCAAGCTTTGAGGTGATGGGGGTTCCGGTCGCTTTTTTGCCGCGCCTGCGCATGGTGGATCCTTCTGTGAAGCGCGCGACCGGGCTTTTGGCGCCGCTTATCATCTCTTCGGAGATTTTCGGTTACGGGCTGAAGCTGCCCTATTATGTCACCTTCGGCGATAATGCCGATGCCACAATCACCCCGTTTGCCACCACCAGCGGCGGTTTTTTGATCGAGGGCGAATATCGCCGCCGCTTCGTCAACGGCTCGATTGATATCAATGGCGCATTTGCCCTGACAGACCCCGGCGGCAATGCCGGCGATGGCTTTCTCAAAGCGGATATCTCGAAATTCTTCCGCAACCGCTCGGAGCTGTATTTGCAGCTCGAGGTCGCCAGTGATGATGCCTTTATGCGGCGCTATGGCTATAATGATGCGGACAGATTGGTCAGTCAGGCAGGCAGTCGCCGCTTTGAGCGTCGTAACTTTTTCGAGGTCGATGCTATATATTTCCAGAGCCTGCGCGATGACGAAATAGATGCCGAAGTGCCTTTTGTCTTGCCAAATATTGATTTTCGCCGCAGTTGGGAAGAGCCGGTAACCGGCGGTCGGGTCGGGCTGAATTTTTCCTCTGTCGGGCTGTTCAGACAAGTGGGCCGTGATGTTTTCCGGGTCAGCACCAGCCTTGACTGGCGGAAGGACTGGGCCGCCCCTCTGGGCCTGCGCGCTACCACATTCGCCGCCATACAAGGGGATGCTTATCGTGTGTGGAATGATATCGGCTTCAGTAATGATATACTGTTCCGGCTAACCCCGACCATCGGCGGCGACCTCAGCCTGCCGCTGTCCAAAACCACCAGAAGCGGCGCTTTGCTGGTGCTGTCGCCGGTAGCGCAATTTATATATACGCCGAGTATCGCCTTTAACGATACGGTTCCCAATGAAGACAGCCTGCAGGTGGAATTCGATGAGACCAATCTTTTCGGCCTGAACAGGTTTCCCGGTGAGGACCGGATCGAAACCGGCTTTCGCGCCAATATCGGGGTAAATTACCGGCGCTACGATCCCTCGGGCTGGACGCTGGGCGTGAATGTCGGTCAGGTGTTCCGGATCACCCCCTCTACCCAGTTTTCCGTTGGGTCGGGCCTTTCCACCACCAGTTCCGATCTGCTGGCCGCGGTCAGTTTCGAACTGCCGCCGCGCTACCGGGTGATCAGCCGGCTGTTGCTGGGGCCGAATGCCGATATCCGGCGGGCCGAATCCGAGATTTCACTGAATTTTGAAAAACTCGAGCTTGACGCGGCTTATGTATTTCTGGCGGCAGATGTAGTGGCGGATTCGCCGGTTGACCGTTCCGAAGGGGTGATAACCGCCAACTATATTTTTTCCGACAATTGGGAAAGCAATCTGGAGCTGCGCCGGGATTTGCTCGGCAATCAAAACATTTATGGAGAGATCGGCGTTACCTATAATAGCGAATGTATCGAAGTGGCGGTTTCTCTCTCGCGCCGCTTCACCACATCGAATAATGTTCCCCCTGATACCAAAATTGATGTATCAGTTAAATTGGCCGGATTCGGTGCTGGCTCCACCAGCCGCACGGGTTCGGCCCCCTGTATGCAAGAGCAGTAAAAATGAAGGACGTTTCCATGGTTCGGCTGATAAAATATATTTCGCTCATTGGCGCTATGGTCTTTGGCCTTGCTCTGCCGGCTTTGGCCCAGGGGGCATATTCGGTCGCTTACCGGGTCAATCAGGCCGTGATATCCAACTATGATATTGATCAGCGAATGAAGCTTTTCCGCCTGCTTGGCGATAACCGGCCAAATGCCCGCCAGATCGCGATCGACTCCCTGATCGATGACCGGCTCAAAACCGAGGCGGCCGGCAATTTTGGCCTGGCCATAGATCAGGCAACAATGGCCCGCGCGATCGAAGGTTATGCACAACAAAGAAACATGACGAGCCGCCAGCTTATGTCCCGGCTGCGCGGAGCCGGCATTGCCCGGGAGAGCTTTGAGGAATTTCTCGGCGTCTCCGTATTGTGGGGCGATCTGCTGCGCGGCCTTTATGGCGATCAGGCCCGGCCCTCGGAGATAGATCTGAACGCCCAGCTCAATACATATGCGGTATCCAGCGCCACCACGATTCAATTGGGCGAGATCAATTTATCCTATCTCGGGCGGGGTCAGGATGCCACCGTAGCTCTGGCAGAGCAGCTTGTCAGCCGCCTCCGCTCTGGCGAGAGCTTTTCCAAGCTGGCACGCGAATATTCACAATCGCCCTCCGCTGCCAATGGGGGGGTAATCGGCTGGCTGGCCCCCAATAGATTGCCGCCACAGATCGCGGCGGCAATCCGTGGTCTTGGCCGTGGGAAAATTGCGGATCCCGTATATATCCCTTCCGGCATTGTTATTATCGCCGTGCTGGATTCACGCACGGTTTCCCAGCAAATCGAGATTCCGGTAAGCGTTAATCTCACCTATGCCCAGATGGTTATTCCTGTGGCAGCGGGGGGGGCGGCCCAGGCCATGACGCAAGCCAATCGTCTGCGCCGCTCGCTGGATGGCTGTCGCGGCCTGAGTGCCATGGCCGGTGATTATGGTCAGGGCAGTGGTGTTTTCGGGCCGGTTCCGCTTGCCAGTATCGATACAGATATCGGCCTGGCGCTAGCGCGGCTTGATCCGCGCGAAAGCATCGTGCTGCAAGGTGCCGAGGCGCTCCGCGTTCTGGTGCTTTGTGACCGGGTGTCGGAAATGAGTCCGGAAGGCCGTGAAACCCTGCGCAACCAGCTATTCTCCCAAAATCTGGGGGCGCTCTCCGAAGGGTATTTGCTGGAGCTGCGGCGGAATTCCTCGATCATCCGCCAATGAGCCTGCAGCAGCTAGCGCCGCTTAAAGAGGTGATTGCGGCCCACGGGCTGGCCGCGCGCAAATCTCTGGGGCAAAATTTCCTGCTTGACCTGAACCTGACGGGAAAAATCGCCCGTCAGGCCGGAGATATTTCCGGCCATGATATTCTGGAAATCGGCCCAGGCCCCGGCGGGCTGACCCGAGCCCTGCTGGCACAGGGTGCGCGAAAGGTTGTCGCGGTTGAAGCCGACGGGCGCTGCCTGCCCGCTCTGGAAGAAATTGCCGCAACCGTGCCGGGCCGGCTTGAGGTGCATCATGGCGACGCCCTCAAACTGGACCCCCTGCCTATGCTTGCCGCGCCGGTAGCTGTCGTCGCCAATCTACCCTATAATATAGGCACCGAGCTTCTGGTGCGCTGGCTCACCCCTGCCGCATGGCCACCAAAATGGGACAGCCTGACGCTGATGTTCCAGCGCGAGGTGGCGCAGCGCATTGTGGCCGCGCCGGGCAACAAAGCCTATGGGCGGCTGGCGGTTCTGGCGCAATTCCGCTGCGAGGCCCGCATCTGCTTTGAATTGCCGCCGCAAGCCTTCACCCCTGCCCCGAAGGTCAGCTCGGCGGTGGTTCATATTCGCGCGCTTAAAGCCCCGCGTTTTCCCGCCGACCCTGAAATTTTATCGGATGTAGTTGCCCGGGCATTTAATCAGCGCCGTAAAATGCTTCGCTCCAGCCTGAAAGGGCTATTGCCCGATATCAGTGAAGCGCTGGCCAGCATCGGCATAGACCCGCAGCAAAGGGCG
>JALSHK010000009.1 GCA_026982275.1 Paracoccaceae bacterium
GATAAAACGGCTGGTCGCGCGCGGGGCTGATATCTTCGGGGATGTTTTCGATCCACTCCTCGGAATTGTTGAACTTGGCGTCCACATCAAAAATCACCCCGCGAAAGGGATGCACGCGGTGCTTGACCACCTGCCCTAAAGAAAATTTTGCTAAATGCTGTTTCATCGCTTGTATCCAACTCCTGGCTCACCGCATATATATAGGAAAGCTGGGCCGGATGTCCAGAAAGCCGCTGAGGGATTGCTATGCTGCTGGCGCTGGAAGTTTTGCAAATTATCGCGCCGGTAATTATTCTGGCGGGGGTGGGCTTTGGCTGGGCGTGGCTTGGCTTTGAATACAAGGTGCAATTCGTTACGCGGCTGACGATGAACCTTTCGGTGCCCGCGCTGATTTTCACCGCCCTGATCAAAACCGAGATCGACCCCGAGGCCTTGCGGATAACGGCATTGGCGGCGGCGCTGGCCTATATCGGGGTGGCGCTGGTGCTGGCGGTATTCTTGCGGCTCGCGGGCTATAATATGCGCACGTTTCTGGCGCCGCTGGTATTTGGCAATACCGGAAATCTGGGCCTGCCGCTGGCGTTTTTTGCCTTCGGGCAGGCGGGGTTTGATTTTGCGGTGGTGGTGTTTGCGGTGATGGCATTTTTGTCATTCACCATCGGGGTATGGATCGTTTCCGGCTCGGCTTCGCCTTTGAGCGCCATCAAGCAGCCGATTGTATGGGCGACGGTGCTGGGGAGCCTGTTTTTGGCCAATGGCTGGGGTTTGCCGGAATGGAGCGTCAATACACTGGAATTGCTCGGGCAGATCGCGATTCCCTTGATGCTGATCACGCTTGGCGTGGCGATCACACGGCTGAAACCGGCGTCTTTGGGGCGGGCTTTCTGGCTGTCTTTTCTCAAGCTGGGGGTCTGTGTGGTGGTGCCGGCGGGGGTTGGCTTGTGGCTGGGGCTGCCTAAGGTGGCTTTTGCGGCCTTGGTGGTGCAGGTGGCAACGCCGGTGGCCGTCACCTCTTATATGCTGGCGGAAAAATACGCGGCGGATGCGGGAGAAGTGGCAGGGCTGGTGGTGGTTTCGACCCTGCTTTCGGTGCTCGCAATTCCGCTCATTCTGGCCTTTGTCCTCTAGCCCCCTTGATTTAGGCCGGAAAATACGGCTTTATGTTGCATAACAATAATAAACAGCAGTCATTATCGAGTCAGGCACAATGCGTAAAACCGCCATCCTTCTGGTGCTTATCCTTGGATCTTGCGTGCGCGAGAGCCAGCCACCTGTGCGGCAGGATGATGCTTGCTCGATCCTTGACCAGCGTAATGGCTGGCTGCGCGATATGCAAAAAGCCGAGGCGGTATGGGGTGCGCCGGTCTCTGTGCAAATGGCGATTATCTGGAAGGAAAGCAATTTCCGCTCTCGCGCAAAAACCCGCCGCACCTATTTTCTCGGCTCCATTCCCACGGGGCGTATCTCAACGGCTTACGGCTTTTCCCAAGCGCTGGATGGCACATGGGAAGATTATCAGGAAGATACCGGCGCACGGCGGGCCCGGCGCACGGATTATGGCGATGCGACCGATTTTATCGGCTGGTATATGGCCAAATCCAAGCGGGTAAACGGCATTGCAATGGATGATGCCTATAACCAGTATCTGGCCTATCATCAGGGGCAGGCGGGCTATGCCAACGGGGCGTATCGCAGTAAAGCATGGCTGCTGAATGTGGCGCGGCAGGTGCAAAACCGCGCCAATCTTTATGAAAGACAGCTTGAAAGCTGCACTTAGCGGGCGCGATTGCCAAAGGGGCTGCCCTCGGTAAATGTTGTTTTGCTGCGCAAAAAACATTTACCATTGGGCCATGGCCTCGGCTTCGCCTCGGCGGTGGGGGCCGTCAGGTTTTTGGCTTCAGCGAAGTTAGCGCGAATATGCCTGCGGCAACCACGATGATCGAAGGGCCGGCCGGTGTGTCGGCTTCCCAGCTCATCCATAGCCCGCCCAGCACGGAAAAACTGCCGATCAAGGCTGTGAAAAACACCATGCGTTCGGGCGAACGCGATAGCGGCGCGGCGGCGGCGGCGGGCAGGATCAGCAAAGCCGTGATCAGCAGTATGCCCACCAGCTTCATGCTGAGCGCCACAAAAAGGGCGAGTGACATTGTGAAGATCAGCTTGTCGCGCCGCAAGGATCCGCCTTCTGCGGCCATCAGCTCGGGGGAGAGGGTTGCGTTCAGCAGGCCGCGCCACGAAAGCACCACGGTGAGCAGGATCGCTGCGCCGCCCAGCGCAATGCCCCAGATCCCGGGGGTGGAAACTGTCAGAATGTCGCCCAGCAATGTTTCAATAAGGTTTAACCGGACATTGGGCAGCAGGGCCGCGGCCACCAGCCCGATCGCAAGGGCGGAATGGGCAAAAACCCCGAGTATGGTGTCGCTGGAAAAGCTGCCCTCGCGGGTAAAAAACGTGACCGCCAGCGCCATGCTGGCCGCGACCACCATCACACCGACCAAAGGCGGCATGGATAGGCTAAGCGCCAGCGCCACGCCCAAAAGCGCGGCATGGCCGGTGGCATCGCCAAAATAGGCCATCCGCCGCCACACAACAAGGCAGCCCAAAGGCGCGGCCACCCATGCGATAATCACACCCGCCAGCGCGGCTTTTAGCAAAAACAGATCAATCATGGTCACAATGTTCGCCGTGTTGGTGCCGATAGGGGGCCAAGCCGGCGCGCGCGCCAAACAGGGTGAGGTATTCCGGATCTTGCGCCACCTTTTGCGGCGTGCCAAAACAGCAGATATGCCGGTTAAGGCAGATCACGCGGTCTGATTGTGCCATTACCATATGCAGATCATGGCTGACCATAAATACTGCCACACCGGTTTCGGCCCTGATTTCGGCGAGCAGGGCATAAAACCGTGCTTCGCCGAGCTGGTCCAGCCCTTGGGTCGGCTCGTCCAGTATGAGCAAATCGGGGGCGCGCATCAAGGCGCGCGCCAGCAAAACGCGCTGGGTTTCGCCGCCCGAAAGTGCGGACATCTGGGTGTCTTGCAAGGCGGCGGCATCGCATCTGGCCAGCATTTGCCTGCGCCGCTTGCGGCTTCGCTCGCCCGAAAGCGCAATGAAACGATCCACCGGCATCGGGATCAGCTGCTCCAGCGGCAGCTTTTGCGGCGTGTATCCAAGGCGCAGCCCCTTGCGGCGGATCAGGCTGCCGCTATAGGGCATCATGCCGATGATCGCGCGGATCAGGGTAGTTTTGCCCGCACCATTGGGGCCGATCAGGGTCAGCGCCTCGCCGGGATGGATCTCGAAATCCACCGCTTCGAGCAATATGCGTTTGCCTCGCTTTACCGTCAGGTCTTTGGCGTGAATAAGAGGGGCTTGGGGCATAGGCACACTTTCAAGGGATACCTTGAAATACCGCAAGCCCCGCGCCGCCGCAAGCGCCCCTTTCCTGAAAGGAAAGATCGCCAGCAGAGGGTTCGAAGCCCTCTGCTGGCGACGCTATCGAGCCTGCGCGTGATATTCCGGATTGGGCCGCATATCTACCGCCGAAGCCATTTTATTGGTCATATTGAAAAAACCCGCCACGGCAGCAATATCCCAGATATCCGCCTCCGAGAAACCGGTATTGCGCAAGTCTTGCCGGTCGGATTCTTCCATTTCACGGCTATTCACTGTCATCTTTACCGCAAAATCCAGCATGGCGCGCTCGCGCGGCGATAGCTTTGCCACACGATAATTCATCACCAGCGCCTCGCCCAACTCGGGCTTGCCGGAAAGCTCCCGCACCGCTGCGCCATGTGCCACGAGGCAATAAAAACAACGATTTTCGGCAGATACCACCACGGCGATCATTTCGCGCTCCAGCTTGCTCAGCCCGCTTTCCCCCAGCATCAGGTCGTTATACATCGCCGAAAATGCATTCAGCTTTTCGATATTATGGCTATAGGCCCGCAATACATTGGGCACCATCCCCAGCTTTTCTTCGCAAATGGAGAAAAACTTCGCTGTGCCTTCGGGCAGCGGCGAAGCGGGAGGCAGATCTAGCGCAGTCGGGTTTTCCATCGGATCAGTCCTTTTTTCGGTAATGATAATGGCCGGCTTCCTGCATCCCCAGATGCCGGTATAGGCCGCAGGCCGCCTCATTGGCGGTAATGGCGATCAGGCTAAAGGTTTTTGCGCCGTTTTGCGCCGCCCACGTGGCGGCGGCGGCGGTCATGGCCAGCCCCAGCCCTTGGCGGCGATACGGGGGCAAAACCTCCAGCGCGTGCAGCATGGCGATATCCCCGTGCATCGCCACATAAGCCGCGCCCACGGGGGTGTCTTTCAGCCGGCCCAGCAGGGTGGTTTTTGGCCCTTTTGCCCGCGCCATCACCCCTAGCCGCCCCTCGCCAATGCCGCCCGCCGCCCAGATCTCTTTCATCACTTCCAGCGGCGCATCCACCCATGAGGCCGCCAGCCCCTTTTTATCAAGCGCGGCCAGCCTTTCCACAGGGCAGGCAAACATCGTCACCGGATCTTTTATATAATAGCCCCGCGCCTCAAGCGCGGCATCCAGCGCGCGATCCTGGCCCGAAATCATAAACAGCCGCGCCTGCTCCAGCGCCCGCATCGCGCGTTCGGCCTCGCCTATCTCTGCGGCGCTGGCCGCCTTGTTGGCCGAAGCCGCCGACACCCGCTGCCCGCCGCCATGGCCCAGCCGCAGGGTAAACGGCCCGCATTCAAAATAGCGCGCGGCGGGCCATGTGCCATCCACCACCTGCAATATTTCCGCCTCTGTTGGCGCTTGCCAGCTCATATCACACATCTTTCCAAAAGGGGTTCTCCCCGTAAAATACGTTCATAGCCCAGCTTGGAAAGATCAAGGGTTTTATAGCCCCCCAGCGCCAGCAGCTCGGCCATGCCGCGCCCGATCGCGGGAGCCTGCTGCACCCCGTGGCCCGAAAACCCGTTGGCAAAATAGAAATTGCTGATCCCGGGATGCGCGCCCGTCACCGCGTTCTGGTCCAGCACATTATAGGCATAATGCCCCGCCCACATCGCCTGCATTTTAATCGCTTCAAAAGCCGGAGAGCGCGCAGCAAGCGCGGGCCAGATGATGTCCTCGAATTCGCGGTAGCGCGGCTCGAAATCATCGGGAGCCACGCGGGGATCATCCACTGGCGCGCAGGCACATAAAAAATGCCGCCCCTCGGGGCGCAGCCACACCCCGCCCGGGTCAATCATAAGCGGCAGATCGCCCGCTGGCGGATGGGCGCAATCAAAGGTGAAATTCGTGCGCTTGCGCGGCTCGACCGGAAGCTCGATCCCCGCCATCAACGCAATATCCGCCGCCCTCGGCCCCGCCGCGTTGATAAAAGCCCCGCAGGCGATTTCCTCGCCCGATGCCAGCTGCACCGCCTGCACCTTGCCCTGTTGCAGGCGCAAGCCCGCCACCTCGCCCCTGATACGCCGCGCGCCACTATCGCCCTGATAGCCCTGCATAAGCCCGACCGCGTCAAACCAGCCCTCGCCGGAAAGGCCGAGGCTGCCAAGGGTCAGATCGTCCACATTCAAATGGTCAAATCGCGCCTTGATTTCCCCGGGCGACAGCAGCGCGGTATCGGCCCCCTCGCGCCGCTGCACCGCGTGGTTTTGCCGCAGAATATCCGCGCCGGAATCGGTGTTGGCCAGATAAAGATAGCCCTGTTCGCGCAGGTTCAGATCCACCCCCCAGCGCCGCTTGGCCCCTTTGATGAATTCCACCCCGAACCGGCTGATCGCCACATTCAGCGGATCGGAAAATTGCTGGCGAATACCGCTGGCCGATAGCGCGGTGGAGCTGTGCCTGAAGCCCGGATCACGCTCGATCACCGTGACGCTCAGCCCGGGCGCGATCTGCGAGAGATTCCACGCGATGGCGCTGCCAATGACCGCCCCGCCGCAGATAATTACATCACTCTGCTTCATCAGGGTGCGGATAATTGCTGAACCAGCCGCCCACAACCTTGGCCACCCGCGCATTGGGGTCTTCGCGCTCGGTTTTGGCCAGAATCGCCTCGGCATAGCTATCGGCGCTATCCTTGGGGCGATAGCCGATATGGCCGGCCATGGCATTGCTCACACAGGCGCGGGCATTGTCAGAGGTGCCATAAATCACCGAATAGGCAACGCGCGGCGCGATCATCGCCGCCTCTGTCAGCCGCACGCAATCGGCAAAGCTGAGCCAGCTCCAGAGCATGCGGCGGTCGGCTGGCTCCGGAAAGCACGAGCAGATCCGCAGGTTAACGCTCTCGATCCCCCATTTATCCCAGTATAGGCTGCCCAGATCCTCGATAAAGCATTTGGTCATGCCATAAAATGTATCTGGCCGGTGGCGGCCTTCGGTATCGGGGAGGCTGTCTACATCGGCCATGCCGACCGCATGGATCGAGCTGGCATAGACCACGCGTTTGGCCCCGTGCAGCCGCGCGCCCTCATACATATGATAAGCGGCGGGCAGGGTATCTGTCATGATTTCATCAAAGCTCTGCTCGCGCGGGACACCGGCAAAATGCAGGATGATATCCACGTCTTTGGTGATCTCCAGCGCCGCTTCGCGGTCTGAAAGGTCCATCACGATCAGCTCTTCGCCCGGGGCCGCTTCGCCCATTTCCACCCGGTCCACCAGCCGCATATGGGTGGTCAGGTGCTTGAGATTATTGCGAAGCTCGGTGCCTAGGCTGCCAGCGGCGCCAGTGATCAGGATACGGTTGAATTCGGGCATGTTAACCTCTTATCTGTGAAAGGGTGGCTTTGGGGGTGATGAATTCGGGGTCCACCACCAGCTCGATCAGCGCGCCGGTAGCGGAGGCCGCAGCGCGGGCAAAAGCGGCGGGGAAATCGGCGGTTTTGGTGATTTTTTCGCTATGAAAACCATAGGCTTTGGCGATGGCGACAAAATCGGGGTTTTCGATATCGGTGAAGCTGGTGCGGTGGGGGTATTCGCGCTCCT
>JALSHK010000010.1 GCA_026982275.1 Paracoccaceae bacterium
GGTTGATCCCCGCTCGGCCTTTGCCGCCGATATCCGCTTTCCGGATGAAACGGTGCTGGAAAGCTGGCCCGACAAAGCACTGGAATCGCTGAATCTTGACGCGCGCACTGCCGTGATTACCCTTTCTCATGATCCCAAGATCGATGATCCCGCGATCAAGGTGGCGCTGGCCTCGCCGGTGTTTTATCTCGGCTGTCTTGGCTCCAGACGCACCCATGCCAAGCGGGTATCGCGGCTAAAGGCGGCGGGTATACCGCCCGGGACCATTGCCAGAATCCACGCGCCTGTAGGGGCGGATATCGGGGCCAAAACGCCGGCGGAAATCGCGATTTCGATCATGGCCGAGGTGATCGACCGCCTGCGCAACCCCGATCAGCGGTTATGAAATTCGGCCAAACCCCGCTGAGCGAGGCCGAAGGCGCGCTGCTGGTGCATGCGGTGCGCCTGCCAGACAGATGGCTGCGCAAGGGGGTGGTTCTGGGCGAGAAAGATCTGCAAGCCATGGCCAGAGCGGGGATAAAACAGGTGCTGGTGGCGCGGCCGGAGCCGGACGAGCTGGGCGAAAATACCGCCGCAGAGGCGCTGGGCAAGGCGGGGGCCGGCCCGTATATCTCGGCCTCCAAAGCCTTTGCCGGCCGGGTCAATCTGCTGGCGGAGCAGGCGGGGGTGCTGGAAGTGGATGCGCAAGCCATCAACGGCTTTAACCGCATCGATCCGGCGATTACGGTGGCAACCTTGCCCGCCTATGCCCGTGTGGATAGAGGCCAGCTTTTAGCCACAATCAAGATCATTCCCTATGCTGCCAAGCGCGCTTTTATAACCAGGGCCGCCGAGCGGATATCGGGGGCGCTGCGGCTGCATCCGGTGCAAAACAAGCGCATATCCCTGATCCTTTCCACCGGTGAGGGGCTAAAGCCGAGCCTGCTGGAAAAGGGCCGGAAGGCGATCGGGGCGCGGCTGGCGCGGTTGGGGCTGGGCCTGGCGGAGCATCGGATAGTGCCGCATGAGGCGCAAGCGCTGGCGGCGGCGATATCGGAGGCCAGAGGCGATATCGTGCTGCTGCTCGGGGCATTTGCCACCGCCGATATTCGCGATACCGGGCCAGAGGCGGTGCGGCGGGCTGGCGGGCGGATCTCGCGTTTTGGCATTCCGGTGGATCCGGGGAATTTGTTGTTTGTTGGCGAGCAGGGAGGCAGGCCGGTGCTGGGCTTGCCCGGCTGCGTGCGGGCCCTGGCGCTGAACGGGGCGGACTGGGTGCTGGAGCGGATGATATGTGGCATCGAGCTGGACGAGAAAATGCTGACCGGCATGGGGGTGGGAGGCCTGCTCAAGGAGATCCCGACCCGCCCGATGCCGCGCCGGATGGGCGACAAGCCCGGGGCGGATAAATTTGCCGTAATCCTGCTGGCGGCGGGGCAATCGCGCCGGATGCGCGGGCAAGACAAGCTATTGCAAGAGGTTGGCGGGGGGGCAATGCTTCGCCACGCGGCGATATCGGCGCTAGAAAGCGCGGCTTCAGAGGTGCTGGTGGTGTTGCCGCCTGCGCACGGGGCGCGGCGTGCAGCGCTCAAGGGGCTGGCGGTTCGCATTATCGATGCGCCGGACCATGCCGAAGGCATGGGTGCGAGCCTGCGCAATGCGATGGGGCGGATCGGGGCGGATATCGAAGGGGTGATTGTGGCGCTGGCGGATATGCCCGAGGTCGCACCAGTGCATTTTGACTCTCTGATTTCGGGTTATGATCCGGCAAGGGGTCACGAGATCTGCCGCGCCTGTGACGAGGCCGGGCGGCCTGGCCATCCGATCCTGTTCGGGCGGCGGTTTTTTGAAAGCCTGTCGGCTTCGGCAGGCGATATCGGCGGTCGCGATATTCTGCGCGACAGTGCCGAATTTGTGTTGCGCGTTCCCACATCGGGCCGTGGCGCTTCGCTGGATCTGGATACGCCGGAGGCCTGGGCGGGCTGGCGCGGTGAAGCCGGGTAGGAAGCCGGAACGCCTTTGCCTATTCCGCGGGCATCCGCAATATCGCTTCGCGGTTGCGCTTGCGGATGCGCACGGTGTTTTCCGAAATGGCAACCACTGTCCAGCCGGTGAATTTTTGGCCGGTCTGCACCCGAACCCGCCGGCCATCCGCCAGCATGATCAGTGCGGTTCTGGCATCGGCCGCACCGAAAATACCCAGCAGGTTGGTGCGCCGCAAATTGATGGCATTCTGGATGGTGGCGGCGCGCGCGACCGAGGCCGAAGTGGGCAGGCTCACCGTTTGCGGATCCGGCGGCACGACCGGCGTGGCATGGGGGCGCTCGGTGCGCGTGGCGGCCATTTCTGCGGCGCTGGCAACAAAGGCGGCCGTGCGGCGGCTGGGCCGCACCGCCACTGTGGGCGCTGCCGCTGATATTGTGTCATTCTCCGGCGTTACGATATCGATGTTGGGTTTTGGCCGCCGCAGCGCGCGCAACCGATTGCCTTCGGCCAGTAGATCTGCGCTGATGCTGGCAAATACCCGTTCGGGAATTTCAGCCCCGGAGCGGAGCCTAGGCAGCAGGTCGGGCTGGCCGGCAATGAGGGCAAATGGTGCATCTTCGGGCCGTGGCTCCAATGTGCTGATTGCGGCATCCACCGCAAGGGCAACCGAAATATCGGCTTCGGTGGTGTCTGGCACCACAGGGGCGGCGGGCGGATCCGCTGCCGCAATTTCGGTGGAGTTTTCGAGGGCAGGGTCAGCTATGGCGGCTTCAGGCTCTGCCGGTGCGGGAGGCTTTGGCCGGAAAGACGGACGGATTTCCGGCGCGCCTTCCACAAGGCTGAATAGCGGGGCCGGGCCGGTGGCCACCAGAGGCGCCGCTGGTGTGGCATCAGGTATGACATCAGGTTCGGCGGGCGGTTCCACCTGCGGCGGGATCGGGCGGCCCGAGCGCAGCGCCGGCAAAACGGGTGGCAGGCCGCGGGTATATTCGACCACCCTGGATTCGATCAGCAAAATCGGGCTGGCCATGCGCGAAAGCTGCGCCACCGTCAGCCCCGAGCGGGCCACGAATTCGGCCAGCGCATCGGGGGAAAGGCGGGTGGCCATGGCCGGAAGCGGCTCGAGAAAGAATGCGGTATTGGCGACGGTCATCGGGCGGGGCTGGCGCAGCAGCGCCGGCATCGGGCCGGCGGGGCGGTCCGGCGCGGCATCGGGCACAGGCGCGGTGGGTGTTTCGATCTTGGCCAGCAGGGGAATCAGCCCCAGTTCGGGCTGGTCATCGGCTGGCGCGGGGTCAGGCAGGGGCGAAATTTCGGCGGGCCAGTTGACCGCAACCTGAATATATTCCGGGATCGGATCCAGCGGATTGCTCTGGACCGGCGGGGCGGAGGGCTGGATTTCTTCCTGCGCATCGGCGGTTAGCCGGCGCGGCGGAAGATAGGGCAGGGCAGCGGGCAGGGCGGGCGCGAAAAGGCCCGCGAATTCGGGAAAGACCGGACCGGGATTCGGGCCGGCAGGCAGGGCGGGCGCACCGGCGCGCTCTATGCCGGGATTCGGCTGCTGGAATGGCGCAAAATCGGCGGCTTTGGGTGGCACTTCCCAAAAATCAAAAGGATCTATCTGGTAAAAACTGTAGCCGCCCCCGATAACCAGCGTTGCGGCGGCCGCAGCCACAAAGCCTAGTCCGACGGCTTTGGCCTTATCGGTAGGCACACTGAAAACCGGTGCTTTCGAAAAGCCTGCAACCTCGGCGCGGGTGCTGAAACCGCGAGGCTTGAAACCGTGGCTTTTGGCAAAGGTTTTGGCTTCGTGCAGGGTCCGGAGGCGGACACCGGCGACGGCGAGGCTGCCGTTTTCGGGATTTGCCTCGCCGATCTCTGCAGCATAATCCGTGGGCTTGTCGCCGAAATCCCGGGCGAGCTGGTTGCGGGCGAGGGCAAGCTGCCCGGGGATGTTCGGATCCGGTTCGGCAAGGGTGGATTCGAAAATCTGGTCTTTGGGCAGCCAGATTTGCACCTCGCAGCGCCGCCCGCCCAGCCGCGCGGCAATATCGCGCATATTGGACAAGCGTTCCCGCAGCGCAGCGTCGTTTAGCGACACCTGCGCCAGCTCGTGCCAGTGGCCATCAAAAGCCAGCTGGTGCAGCGCGATTCCGTCTTGCGACATATCCAGCGCCAGAGAGGGGAGCGGTTTGGTCATAATCCTCGGGGTTCTGCCATGGGTGGCGTTATTTTACAAGGTGAGCCGAAGGTGATTCAAGCCATGCTTTGCGATCCGGGGGGCGATGGGCGGTTTCGAGCGCAAAATCCGGATATAGCGCTTCCGGGACGGAAAATTTGCACGAGAAACAACAAAATGCTTAAGCAATGCGGCTAGAATGCTGTTTTCACATAAAAATCGGTTGACCTGGGCAGGGGTTGCGCGATAGCAAAATAACAAGCTAACCCGTTTTTAGTTCTTTTTGTAAATATTGTTTTGTCGCCGCTGGAGGACTTGATGAATAAGTGTTTGACCAATCTAAAGCTTTCGGGGCTGGCTGCGCTGATGGCGCTGGCCTTTTTCCCCGTGAAAGCACAAGAGGTTACCCTGAAATCCCTGGATGGCACCGTTTCCATGACCGGAGATCTGCTGGAATTCGACGGTATTTCCTATCGCATCCTGATGTTGATCGGTGAAATCTCGATCGATGCCTCGCAGGTGGTTTGTGAAGGCCCCGGTTGCCCTAATATGCTGGCAAACCAGACAGAATTCACCGTTGCCGGCTCAAGCGGCATCGGGCTGAATTTGCTGCCAACCCTGATCGAGGTTTTTGCGCTGGATCGTGGCGGAGATCTTGATGTTACGGTCAATGAGAATGGTTCTACCGTTTATAACGTGCTGGAAGCGGATGGCACGGTTTATGCGTCTATCTCGGTTCAGGCCACAGATTCTATTGACGGGTTTTCCAAGTTACTCGACGGTTCGGCGATGATTGCTATGTCCTCCCGGGAGGTGACCGCATCAGAGCTGGAGGCTTTCGAGCAAGCGGGTGCCGGGGTTTTGAATAGTGCCGCGCAGGAAAGCATTATCGCACTTGACGGGGTGGTCGCAACGGTGAACCGCGATAATCCGGTGTCGGTTTTGAGCATTCCCCAGATATCGGCAATCTTTGAGGGCGATATTGTAAACTGGAGTCAGGTTGGCGGTGCGGATGCGCCGATTTCGCTTTATCGCCGGGGTGCCAATGCCGGCACAACCACTGTATTTACCAATATCGGCTTCGCAGATGGCGATCACAGCCTGACCGAAAATGCCACGATATTACCAACCGATGCGGCTGTTTCCGATGCGGTCGCTGCCGATATTAACGGTATCGGCCTGACAAGCTATGCGCAGGAGCGCCGGGCGAAGGCGGTGACGCTCCGTTCGGTTTGTGGCGGATTATACGGGGCTTCCGATTTCGCGATCAAAACCGAGGAATATCCGCTTACCCGCCGTATGTATCTTTATACCAAACAGGCAGATATTCCTGCTGTAGCACAAGAATTCCTGGATTTCGCCAATTCGGAAACCGCGCAATCGGTGATAGCGAATTCCGGTTTTATCGGGCAGAATTTAAGTCGGAATACGCTGGATCAACAAGGCCGTCGCATGGCGCAAGCCATCGTAACGAGCGGGAATCGCACCGAGCTTTTGCAGCTGCAGGATCTCGCGGCAAGTGTGCTGGATGCAACGCGTCTGTCCTTCACCATGAGGTTTGATGAAAACGGCGAGTTGGATGCCCGGGCTTTGGCCGATGTCGAGCGGCTCGGAAAGATGATCTCGAACGGGGATTTTTCCAGCCGGCAGATACTGGTTCTGGGCTTTTCCGATGATACCGGAGCCATCAACGCCCAGCTGAATGAAACACAAGACATGGCCGAGACCGTGCGTGATGCTGTGGTCAATGCTACCGGTCGCGCCAATATGGGGAATGTTCGCATGTCTCCGATCGGCTACGGGCGGCTGTTTCCGGTTGCCTGTAATGCAACAGATGCCGGGCGGAGCAGCAATAATCGTGTCGAGATTTGGGTGAAATAGCCCGGTATGCCGGATAATTCAGGCTCAAGGGGGCCAAACTTATGAAAAGACTGTTTAAGGGTACATCCATTTTGGTAGCGGGTAGCGCTGTATTGCTGCTGGGGCTGGCTTCTGTTCAGGCGCAAACGGTCACGCTGCGCTCGATCAATGGATCTTTTTCGATGACGGGGACTCTATCGGGGTTTGATGGTGAAAACTATCTGATGAAAATGCCGCTGGGCGATATTGCGCTGAATATAGCCGATGTAAATTGCGAGGGCGATGCTTGCCCCGATTTATTCGCCGATCTGAAGGAATTTGCGATAGCGGGTTCCACGACCATCGGCAGGCAAATGATGCCAGATCTGATCGAGGCTTATGCATACAGTCTGGGCGGAGATCTGGAGGTCGAGATTCTGTCGGAAACACAGGTTAAATATACAATTCTGGATGCTGACGGGGAGATGTATTCCAGCATTACCCTCAATATGGGCAGCTCGGATGATGCATTTCTGGCGCTGCAAAACGAAGAGGCCTTTATCGGCCTTTCTTCGCGGCGGGTGCAGGATGGCGAGCGCGGCCGGTTTTTGCGTATCGGCAAAGGAAATCTGACCAGCCCCGAGCAGGAGCGGATTCTGGCGCTGGACGGGCTGGCGGTATCTGTCAATCCACGCAATCCGATCCAGACCCTGAGCCTGCAGCAGATATCGGATATCTTCTCCGGCAATATCCGCAACTGGCGCGAGGTTGGCGGTCTGGATGCCGCCATCAATATCTATCGTCGTGACATCTCGTCGGGCGCTACGCAGGTATTTCAGTCTCTGGTCATGGAGCCGAATCGGCAAAACCTGATCAACAGTGCCTTCATCCTTGAAAACAATGCCGAGGTTTCGGACGCGCTGGCGGG
>JALSHK010000011.1 GCA_026982275.1 Paracoccaceae bacterium
CTGCCATTATATGGTGCAATGGATGGATCGTGACACTTTGGGCTTTACCCAGATGGGCGGTGAAGGGGTCAACTGGATCGGCGAGGCCCCCTTTAGCCAAACCGGCCATGTTTTCCAGAATCTCGGCGATGGCACCTATAATCATTCCGGCAGCCTTGCGATCAGGGCCGCCTTGGCCGCCAACACCAATATCACCTATAAAATCCTGTTTAACGATGCGGTCGCCATGACGGGCGGCCAAGCCAACGAGGGCGGGCTGACCGCGCCGCGCATTGCCGCCGAGCTGGTGGCGATGGGCATTAAAAAGCTGGTGGTGGTGTATGATGAAAAAGAGGATATCGACAAAGCCGCCTTTCCCAAGGGCATAGAGATGGTCGAGCGTGCCGAAATGGATCGGGTGCAGCGCGATATACGCGAGATCGAGGGCACCACCGCCATTCTTTATGTGCAAACCTGCGCCGCTGAAAAGCGCCGCCGCCGCAAGCGCGGCACCTTGCCCGATATTGACAAACGGGTGTTTATCAACCCCGAGGTTTGCGAGGGCTGTGGCGATTGCGGGGTGCAGTCCAATTGCGTGTCGATCCTGCCGCTGGAAACCGAATTTGGCCGCAAGCGGATGATCGATCAATCCTCCTGCAACAAGGATTTTTCCTGCATCAGCGGCTTTTGCCCCAGCTTTGTAACGCTGGAAGGCGCAACCCCGAAAAAGCCCGCCTTGGCCGAGCTGAGCCTGCCGGAGCTGCCCGAGCCGGTAATTCCGGCGATTGATGGCACCTTTAATATCGTCGCCACTGGCGTTGGCGGCACGGGCATTGTGACCGTTGGTGCGCTGTTGGCGATGGCGGCGCATCTGGAGGGCAAAGGCGCGGGCATGATGGAAATGGCGGGGCTGGCGCAAAAGGGCGGCGCGGTGCTGGTGCATTGCCGCATTTCGGAAAAGCCCGAAGATATCAGCGCGGTGCGCGTGGCGCTAGGCGAGGCGGATGCGGTGATTGGCGGCGATATTGTCACCACCGCCGGCCCTTCCACCCTGAGCCTGATGCAGCGCGGAAAAACCGGAACCGTGTGCAATTCCCACCAGATCATCACCGGCGAATTTACCCGGAATACCGATTTCAGCCTGCCTGTGGCGCAGCTTGAGGTGGCGATCGAAGGCCGGATCGGCGAAGCCGCGCTGACCATGATTGACGCCACAGCCCTGGCCGAAAAATACCTTGGCGATGCGATTTATGCCAATGTTTTGATGATGGGCGCGGCGTGGCAGGCGGGGCTGCTGCCGCTATCGCTGGCGGCGCTGCAAAAAGCGATAGAGCTGAACAAGGCCGGCGTGGAGGGCAACCTGAAAGCCCTGCAAATCGGCCGCTGGGCTGTGGCCTTTCCCGAGCAGGCGATGGCGAAGAAAGCGGATAAACCGGCCCCGGGCCTGGAGCAGATCATCGATATCCGCGCCGCGCATCTGGTGAAATATCAAGGCAGGCGGCTGGCGAAGACATATCGCAAGCGCATTGCGGCGGTGCGGGATGCCGAGCTGGCCGAAGCCATGGCGCTGGGCTATCATAAGCTGCTGACCTATAAGGACGAATACGAGGTGGCGCGGCTACATGCCGAGACATTGGAGGCCGCGGTGGAGGCGCAGTTTGATAATGTGAAATCCATGCGTTTTCATCTTGCGCCGCCGCTTTTCAGCAAAAAGGACAGCCATGGCCATTTGATCAAAAAGGAATACGGCCCTTCGATGCTGGGCAAATTCCGGCTTCTGGCCAAGCTCAAGCGCTTGCGCGGCACCCCGTTTGATCCCTTTGGCCGCACCGCCGAGCGCAAAATGGAGCGCGCGCTGATCAAGCAATACCAGGCCGATATGGCCGAGGTGGAAAAGCTGATGACGCCGGAAACCCGCGAGGCGGCGCTGGCTCTGGCCCGCCTGCCGCTTTCCATTCGCGGCTTTGGCCATGTGAAAATGCGTAATGCCTCGGAGGCGGCAAAAGAGCGCGAGCGCCTGCTGGCGGCGCTGCGCAATCCGGCTCCGCCGATCAAGAGCGCGGCCTGATTACACCTTGAGCAGTGCCATGCGCAGCTCTCGAAACACCGGCAATATCTGGCGCAGGCGGTCTGCGCCCAGGCTTTGCACCACCTCGGTAAAGATCGGCTCGATCGCCTGCACCGCCTGATCCCGCGCCGCCTGCCCGGCGGGGCTGATGGAGAGCCATTTCTTGCGGGCATCATCCCAATCGGGGCGGATATGGATATAGCCCGCCTCTTGCAGCCGCCTCGTGGTGTTGGTCATCGCGGCTTTGGTCACATGCAGCATGCGCGCCAGCTGCGCCGGAGAGCGCTCGCCGCCCGTATGGGAAAAATGGTTCAGCACGGCAAAATGCGACAGCTCCATACCTTCGGGCAGGGCGCGGGAAAGCTTGGTGCGGGCCAGCTGGTCGATCACCCCGATTTCGGAAAACAGGGTGATGGCGAGGGGGTCATTGCTTATATCGTGGCTCATTTGGGCCTACAAACCTTTGATCATGGGTGAGCGAAGGGATCTTCGCCCGCGCTTCTGCCACCAGATTAAGATCAAGATCGGCAAATGTCACGCCCTCGAAGGTGGAACCATCTGCCAAAACTTCGCCCCAGGGCGAGACCACCAGCGAATGCCCATAGGTGGCGCGCTTGTCGGAATGCTGGCCCACCATGGCGGGGGCCAGAATAAAGCACCCCGTTTCGATGGCGCGGGCGCGCAGCAGGCAATGCCAGTGGGCGCGCCCTGTGGGTAGGGTAAAGGCGGCGGGGGCGGTGATGATCTGGGCGCCGGCTTGCGCCAGAGCGCGGTGCAGCTGCGGGAAGCGCAGATCATAGCAAATGGTCATGCCGATCTTGCCGATTTCCACATCCGCCAGCACGGCGCGATCGCCCGGCTGGAATTGCGCGCTTTCGCGATAGCGCTCGCCATCGCCCAGCTCGACATCGAACATATGGATTTTATCATAGCGCGCGATGGTAAAGCCCTTGGGCGAAATCAGGAAAGAGCGGTTGAGAAAACGCCCGTCCGGCAGGCCGGATTTGAGCGCCAGAGAGCCGATCAGAATCCAGATTTTCAGCTCTCTCGCCAGAGCGCCTATAGTATATAGTGTAGGGTCGCTGGTTTCGAGCTGCAAAACCTGCTCCTGATGGGCGCGCGAATCCGAGATAATATTGCTGACTTCGGGCGTCAGCACAAAGCCCGCGCCGCCCTTTGCCGCCGCGCGGATATGGGCTTCGATCTGGCGCAGATTTTGGGCGGGGTCATCCCCCGCCGTGAATTGCACCAGCCCGACGCGCAGCCGGCTCAAGAGGCCAGCAGCCCGTCAAGCTCGCCGTCAAAATCCAGCTCGTGCAGCTCGTCCGAGCCGCCGACATGCTGGCCGTTGATAAAAATCTGCGGCACCGAGGTGCGGCCATTGGCGCGCTCCATCATTTCGCTGCGCTTGCCCGGGCTGGTCATCAGGTTGAACTCTTCGAATTCAACGCCCTTTTTGCTGAGCAGCCTTTTGGCGGCGTGGCAATATCCGCAGAGCGGCGAGGTGTATATTTCGACTTTGGCCATGATCATTCCTTTATATTCGTTGTGGCGAATATAGCGAATTACTGCCGATTTACAACGCGGGCCAGCACAAGAATATCCACATTCTTTGCGCCAGCCGCATAGCAGGCCTCGGTGCAGGCGGATAATGTGGCCCCCGTGGTCAGCACATCATCCACCAACAGAATGCGACGGTCCGCGATTATTGCGCGGTTTCGCGGGGTGGGGGCTATGGCGGCTTGCAGGTTTTCAAAGCGCTGGATCCGGTCTTTGCCGTGCTGGGATTCGGTGCGCTTGATGCGCGAGAGCAGCTCGCCACTATATAACAGGTTAGAATTTGCGGCCAAATGGCGGGCCAGTTCGGCGGATTGATTAAACCTTCGTTTAAAATACCGCCCTGGGTGCAGCGGCACGGGGGCGACAATATCGGTAACGGGTAAAATTTCGCGCGCGGCCTGCTGCATCCAGCGGCTCATGGCCGGAACGAGATCCAGCCGATCCGCCTTTTTCAGCGCCAATACCAGATCGCGGCCCACTCCGTCATATTCCAGCGCCGCCTTGCCAAGGGACCATGGCGGCGGATAGCGCAGGCAGGTGTCGCATGGCTCGCCGTTGGCCTCGCCGATCAGGGGGGCGCAGCAGGTGATGCAGGTGGAGCCGCTGATGAATCCGGTTTTGCTCCAGCAGGCGGGGCAAAGGGCTTGGGCTTCGTCGGTATGGGTTTCACAGGCCATGCAGCGGGGCGGGTAGATGGTGCGAATCATTGTAGCAAGGGCGCGGTGCATCGCCCCCTTTTGCTCGGCGGTAAAAGCCGCTATATCCGGCCTGGACAGGAATTTTGACAATGGCTTCACCGCACCCCCTTTTTTGCCAAACCACCCGCACCCGCCATCGTGCGCGGGCGATCAAGCGCGGCGTGGCCGGCTTTTTGCATCAAGCCGCCGCCCTTCAGCTGCAAGAAAGACTGCAAGATATTAACAAACCGTTTACGCGCACGGCCTTTATTGGCTGGCTGCCTGAATTCTGGGCCGAAATCCTGAAGCCCGATGTGATTGTGCCCGATGAGGAGGTTTTGCGTCTGGATCCATCCGCCTTTGATCTGGTGGTGCATGGGCTGTGCCTGCATAGCGCCAATGATCCGGTGGGGCAGCTGATCCAGATGCGCCGCGCGCTCAAGCCCGACGGGCTGCTGCTGGCGGCGCTTTTCGGCGGGCAGACCCTGCATGAGCTGCGCGCTTCTTTTGCGCAGGCCGAAAGCGAGGTCGAAGGCGGGCTTTCGCCGCGCGTATATCCGATGGGCGATATTCGTGATCTGGGAGGGCTGCTTCAGCGCGCGGGGCTGGCGCTGCCGGTGGCGGATAGCACCACGCTGACGGTCACCTACGAAACGCCCTTGCACCTGATGCGGGATCTGCGGGCGATGGGCGAGGCCAATGCCATGACCGAGCGGCGAAAAACCCCGCTGCGCCGCGCCACCCTTGCGCGCGCCTCCGAGATCTACCAAGCCGGATTCGGCTTGCCCGGCGGGCGCATCCCTGCCACCTTCGAGATAATATTCATGACCGGCTGGGCCCCATCCTCCAGCCAGCCTCAACCCCTGAAGCCCGGATCGGCAAGCGCAAGACTGGCCGACGCCCTTGGCACCGTAGAATTTAAGGAACCCCTATGACCGACCGATTGAAACATGCGCCAAAAGACCACGCCCCCCAGCCCCGCGCCAAACTGGGCGTGCTGATCGCCAATCTCGGCACGCCCGATGATACCGGCTACTGGTCGATGCGGCGCTATTTGAGCGAATTTCTGTCGGACAAGCGGGTGGTGGATTATCCGAGCTGGAAATGGCAGCCGCTTTTGCAGCTGATTATCCTGTCCAAACGGCCCTTCAGCTCGGGCAAGGCCTATGATTCGATCTGGAACAAAGAGGCGGACGAAAGCCCGCTGCTGACGATTACCAAAGCGCAAACGGCCAAGCTGTCGGCGCTGCTGGTGGCGCGCTATGGCGAGGATGTGGTGGTGGATTTTTGCATGCGCTATGGCAACCCCTCCACCGAAAGCCGGATTATGGCGCTAAAGGCGCAAGGCTGCGAGCGGATTATATTTTTCCCGCTTTATCCGCAATATGCTGCCCCCACAACGGCCACCGCCAATGATGCCGCCTTTCGCGCCTTGATGAAAATGAACTGGCAGCCCGCGATTCGCACCGTGCCGGCCTATTTCGAGCATCCTGCCTATATCGAGGCGCTGGCGGCCTCGGTGTGCGAAGCTTATGCCGGGGATATTTCGCCGCAAAAGCTGGTGGTTTCCTATCACGGGGTGCCGGAGCGCTATCGCGACGAGGGGGACCCGTATTATTGCCAATGCCTGAAAACCACGCGGCTATTGCGCGAGGCGCTGGGCTGGGAGGAAGAGGCGCTCGACACAACCTTTCAATCGCAATTCGGGCCGGAAAAATGGGTCGGGCCGGCTACGGTGGAGCATGTGGCCGAGCTGGCGGCGCAGGGGGTGGAGCGGATCGCGGTTATCGCGCCGGCTTTTGCGGCGGATTGCATCGAGACGCTGGAGGAGATTAACGAGGAAATCGGCGATGCCTTCAAGGAGGCCGGCGGGAAGGAGTTCAGCTATATCCCGTGCCTGAATGATCGGGATGACCATATGGAGGCCTTGGCAGATATTGTGGCGAATGAAGCCAAGGGTTGGGTGTAGCCGATGAAATATATATTCTTTTTGGCGGTGATTTTGGCAGGCGGTTATTTTTTCCCGCAAATCGCCGAGAGTAAAGGCGGCCCGTGTCAGGCTTTTGAAGCAAAGTTGACTGAAAATATCCGGGCAAAGGACGATGGTGCCGGACTGCTTGCGGGGGTGCTTGCCGGCATTTCGGATGGCGAACTGGGAAAACGAATCGCTTCGAGAGAGTATCCTGATTTACCGGACTCTCTTGCATGTAGCTGGGCATATTATGCGCTGAATCCTGAAAAAATCCGGTATTAGGCGGAATAATGAGTAAAATACACGACAAAGTTAGTGATTTCTCAAGTATAAACAATAATATCTTTTGAATATGTCCGAAAAAAATGCTTGAATGGACGGGTGTAAGAAATTCTGCCGCTCTATGAAGGGGAAACATGATGGATGGTGAGATAAAAAAGGAAGCTGACGGGGCAGGTGTCTCGCGTCGCAAGGTTTTACTACGGATAGGCTTGGCGGCCTCAACCGCATATACAGTCCCGGCATTTTCCACCTTGTCTATAGCGGCAGCCTCGGATGGCAGTTCCGGGCGTAATTCCGGTGGTAGCAGTTCTGGCGGCAGCAGCTCGGGGGCTTCGCTTTCGG
>JALSHK010000012.1 GCA_026982275.1 Paracoccaceae bacterium
AGCGCCGCAGAACCTTCGAGATTTCCCGGTTTCCTACACTTATATATCGCGCATGATCCATATTTTTGCCTCGAAACCGGGGGGCCAGACGAGCGGCCCCTTGCTTGCCATAAAATTTTGCCTTTCCGGCACCTGCAACCTTCTGGTAACATCACCCAGATAACGTTAACGCGATACAATTTATTCCTTTACGGTAATTCGGTATGGATGCAAAATCAAAAATATTCAACTGGCTGGTTAGCGGCGCGCTGCTGCTGAGCCTCGGAGCCTGTGCCGGCAGCCAGAATTTGGCACCCGACGAGATATATGATCCGTTTGAAGAGACCAATCGCGGCATTCACGCCTTTAACAAGCTGGTGGATACCGCCGTGCTGTCTCCGGTTTCGTCGGCTTATGGCGCTATCGTGCCTGAAGAAATACGTATGGTCGTTGATAACACCGCACGAAATTTTGGCCAGCCAAATGCCTTTGTAAACCATATTTTGCAGGGTGATGGCGACGGGGCGAGCACCACGCTTACCCGGTTTCTGATCAATTCCACCCTTGGCATTGGCGGGCTTTTCGATCCGGCGGCCGAAATGGGAATATTTGACGCCCCCACCGATTTTGGCGAAACACTGGCGGCATGGGGCGTGAGCGAAGGCGCCTATCTGGAGCTGCCGATCATGGGACCAAGCACGGTTCGGGATACCGTTGGCATCGCTGTGGATCTGGCGATTGACCCGCTCAACTACCTGATCACCCGCGAGCAGGCCTATTATTTGCTGGCGCTCAGGGGCGTAAATCTGGTTGGCAAGCGCAATGCCTATGATGATCTGATCAATGTGCTGCTATACGAATCAGCCGATAGCTATGCCGCCCAGCGGCTTTCCTATATGCAAAACAAACGCTTCGCGGTTCAGGGTGAAACCGCAATAGACGATCTGGAGGATCCATATGCCTTTGAATAAGCCGAGCCGACGTCTGGTCATTGCAGGGGCCGCCGCCTTTATGCTGCCATTGCCGGGCCGCGCGCTCACCCCTGCCGATGCGCAAACCTATGTTCAGCAGGTTGTGGATGTATTTTTCGGCATTCTGGCCTCGAGCGCATCCCAAGCCACGATTCTTACCCGTTTTGAGCGTGAATTCACCGGGTATACCGATGTGGACGTGATCGCCCGCACCGTCCTTGGCCCTCCCTATCGCAGCTTGAGCGCCCGGCAAAAGCGCGATTTCTCCCGCGCCTTTGGCCGCTATCTGGCCCGCAAATACGGCCGGCAGATGATGCAATACGGCGATGCGGAAATCACCATCACCCGCACGCGGGATATAGGAAGAAAGGGTATTCTGGTCAGCACACAGGTGCGCAAGCGCGGCCAGTCCCCGTTTTTGCTGGAATGGCAGGTTTCGGATCGCTCGGGCCAGACCAAGCTGATCAACCTCGTTATCGAAGGTATTTCCCTGCTCACCACCGAGCGCGATGAAATCCGCAATTTGCTGGCGGCGCGCGGTGGCGATGTTTCGGCCCTCACGGCCTATCTCGCCGCGCAATAGCGCGGGTGCTATGCGCCTTGCAACCTATACCCTGATATTGCTGGGCTTTGCCGCAGGGCTGGTTTTTGCCGTTTGGCAATTATCCTACCGCGAGGCGCTGTCCCAGCTTTCCCGCGCAGCCGAGGCGCGGCTTTCGCTGGCATCGGACAGGCTGGTCGGGCGGCTGGAGCGCTATCGGGTATTGCCGGTAATTCTGGCCCGCGACAATGCCTTTCTGGACGCGCTGGAACAAGGCGATGCGGCCCGGCTCAACCCGCGCCTGCGCCTGCTTGCCGATCTTAGCCGCTCGCTCAATATTTCGCTGGTGGAACCATCAGGCTTGGTGGTGGCGGATTCCGCCTATGACACGACGCAAAGCTATATGGGCAGAAGCCTGGCAAACCGGCCGGATTTTATCCGCGCCATGAATGGCGCACTCGGGTTTTACCACCTGCAAGAGCGCATAGACTCCCCGCGCGGCTTCACCTTTGCCAGCCCGGTGCGCGATAGCAAGGGTATCGTGCGCGGCGCGGTTGTTGTGAAGGCGGATTTGCAAAACCTCGAATTGCTGTGGCGCGGCGATCCCGAAACCGTTTTTTTCGCCGATGAAAACAACGTGATTTTTATATCCAACCGCTCGGAGCTGCTATTCACCCAGCTTGGCTGGCCCGCCACCAGACCCTCGCTGGAGCGCTATGGCAACCAGAACCTCGCCCCCTATCCCGATCCGCGTGCCTCTATGCGTTTCGGGCATACGATATGGCATGCCGATGAAGACCCCAAGCTTCCCGCCGAAGCTCTTCTCGAGACCCAGCCGCTGCCGGTAATCGGCATGAATGCCTATATCCTGTCTGATCTGCAACCGGCGATCGAGGCGGCGCGGCTGCGGGCGATGCTGGTGGCGGCGTTGCTGGCCTTGTTCGGGGCCATTCTGGCGGCGCTCTATATCCGCCGCTCGGCGCTGGGGCGCGAGCTGGCTTTGCGCAGCGAGGCCAATGCGGAGCTGGAGGCGCGGGTGGAAAAGCGCACAGGCCAGCTTCGGCGCGCCCGCGATGATCTTGTGCAGGCCGACAAGCTTTCGGCGCTGGGGCAAATGGCGGCGGGGATCAGCCACGAGCTGAATCAGCCGCTGGCTGCGATCCAGTCCTTTTCGGAAAACGCGCAGGTATTTCTCGAGCGTGGAGATGGGGATAAAGCCGCCGCCAATCTTGGCCGGATCGCGGATCTGACCGCGCGCATGTCGCGGATCATCAAAAACCTGCGGGCATTTTCGCGAAAGGAAGGCGAGCCTACGGGCGATGTGGCGCTGGGCAAGGTGGTGGAGGATGCGCTGGAAATTGCGGGGGCGCGGCTGCGCGCCGAGCGGGTGGCCATTGCATGGCAGCGCCCGCAAGGCGAGATTGTAGCGCGGGGCGGGGCGGTGCGCCTGCAGCAGGTGGTGCTGAATTTGATCTCGAATGCGGTGGATGCGATGGCGGCCTCCAATCCCAAGCGCATCGAGATCGAGCTGCATGAAAGCCCCAGTCATGCCCAAATCATCCTGCGCGATACCGGCCCCGGGCTGGAGGCGACCGAGAAAATATTCGAACCGTTTTATACTACAAAAACCATGGGAGAAACCGATGGGATGGGCCTTGGCCTTTCGATATCATACGGGATTGTGCAAAGCTTCGGTGGCGATATAAAAGGGGAAAACCACGCCGATGGCGGCGCTGTCTTTACCATCACCTTGCCGAAAGAGAGACCTTGATGAGCCTGAATATTCTGCTGGTGGATGATGACCGGGAGGTGCGCGAAGCCTTGGGCCAAACCCTTGAGATTGCCGGTTATACTGTCCTTCTGGCCGGTTCTTTTATCGAGGCCACCGATCATATTTCCGCCAATTTCGCGGGGGCGGTGTTGAGCGATATCCGCATGCCCGGCAAAGACGGCTTTGCCCTGCTCGAACGCTGTATCCAGATCGACAGAACCCTGCCGGTGGTTTTGATCACCGGCGAGGGGGATGTGCCGATGGCGGTGCGGGCGATGGAGGCGGGAGCCTTTAATTTTCTTGAAAAGCCTATAAGCACCAAGCGGCTGCTGGCGGTGGTTTCGCGCGCTTGTGCCCAGCGCAAAACCGAGCTGGAAAACCGGGCGCTGAAGGCGCGGCTGGCTGCCAATGATGCCGCCGAGCGCCAGATCATCGGCACGTCGGAAGCCACACAAAACCTGCGCCGCCAGCTTCGGGTGATTGCCAATGCCGGCTCCGACGCCCTGATCACCGGCAAAACCGGCGTGGGAAAAGAGCTGGCCGCACGGGTGATACATGCGCTCTCGGGGAGCAACACGCCCTTTATCGCGGTTAATTGCGGCATGCTTACCGAAGGGTTGACGCAGGCTGTGCTTTTTGGTGATTCTACCCGAAAAGGTGCCTTCGAGCGCGCCGACGGAGGCACCTTGTTTCTAGACGAGATCGGGGCGATGCCGCTGGACCAGCAGGTTAATCTATTGCGGATACTGGAAGATCGCAGCGTCGAAGACCGCCTTGGCCGCGCCCGCAAGCTTGATCTTCGGGTGCTGGCCGCCAGCCATGAAAGCCTGCCAGATATGGTCAGCGCCGGACGGTTTCGCAAGGATCTGTTTTTCCGGCTTGATGTGGCCCGCATCCATATCCTGCCCCTGCGGGACCGCCCCGAAGATATCGCCCCGCTTTATCAGCATTTCTTGCGCGAAGCCCGATCTGATCTGGGCCTGCCCGATACGCCGGCCCTGCCCTCCGATCTTTTGGCCCAAAGCTGGCCCGGCAATGGGCGCGAGCTGAAAAACCACGCCCGCCGCTGCGCTATGGGGCTGGAAGATATAAACACTCCCGCCGAGATAGGCCTGGGGGAATCTATGGATCGGGTAGAAAAATATCTTATTGAGCAAAGTCTTATCCGGCATCATGGCAAGGTGTCTGAGATGTGCAAAAGCCTCGGTTTGCCACGAAAGACCTTGTATGACAAGCTCAAGCGCCATGGGCTGAAACCGGAAATTTACCGGGAATAGTAGCTGGCGAAAGCCCTGCAAAGGGTGTGATCCATTGGCCACACCCTTTGCAGAATACTGGATTGCTTCAGGCCCAACAAAAGCGCTCCGGCTTCCTCCTCGAAGCCAGGCTCCGAATTGGAATTACTATTGAAGAAGGCACACACACCTGTCAATATTTATTTTCGGGTTTGTTCGGCAATGTTGCCTTGTAGCGGGTATTGTGACAAATTCCTGCGAAACCGGCCAATTTCTCCCATGGCATCGCGTATTATTGGCTATGCCTATGCGGCAATTCATGGCATAAGCTCCGGGATATCGAACATTTACGAACATGGAGCGCCTGATGCCGCAAAATCTACGCCATGACGAGATCCTGAAAATCGCCCGTGATCTGGGCAAAGTAACCGTGGACGGGCTAAGCCGCAGCTTTGAAGTCACAGCCCAGACCATCCGCCGGGACCTGGCCGAGCTTTGCGAAATGGGGCTTCTGACGCGGGTGCATGGCGGCGCAATTCCCCCCTCGAGCGTGATCAATCCGGGCTATGAGGAGCGCTCCCTTTTAGCAGTGCCGGAAAAAGAAGCGATGGCCGCTCTATGCGCCAGCAAAATTCCCAACGGAGCATCGTTGTTTTTGAATATCGGCACCACGACAGAGGCGGTCGCGCGTGCATTGCTCAATCACAAAGATCTGATGGTAATTACCAACAATTTCAATGTCGCCAAAATTCTGGCCACCTCGCCCCATTCCGAGGTAATCGTTACCGGCGGCGTGCTGCGCCGCTCGGATGGCGGGCTGGTGGGCGATGTTGCAACCGAAATCATCAAGCAATTCCGCGCAGATTATGCGGTGATCGGCATCGCGGCCATCGCGCAAGACGGCACGCTGCTCGAACATGATTTTCGCGA
>JALSHK010000013.1 GCA_026982275.1 Paracoccaceae bacterium
CTATCGAATTTCAGCTCCGGACGTTGAAAAGAGACAAGAGCGACAGAGACATCCGCACCATAAAGATCACCTTCAAAATCAAAAACAAAGGTTTCCAGATTGGGGCTGTTGCGGCCGAAGGTGGGGCGAACCCCAAGGCTGGCCGCGCCCTGATAGCTGCCCTGATGCGGGCCGGTCAGCACATCAAAATGCACCGCATAAACCCCGAGGCGTGGCAGATGCAGGCCGTCAACCGAGATATTTGCGGTCGGAAAGCCAAGCTCGCGGCCGCGCTGGTCGCCCTTTTCCACCATCCCGTCAATCCTGTGCCAATGGCCCAGCATTTTGGCAGCTTCCCCGGGCTGCCCCGCCGCAAGCGCCGCGCGAATGGCCGAAGATGAATAAGGGCCATTTCCCCCCGAAACCAGCGGCGCGATGCTCAGCTCAAAGCCGAATTCCGGCCCGTGTTTTTGCAAAAACGCCACATCGCCTTCCCGCCCTTTGCCAAAGCGGAAATCCTCGCCGACCACAAGATGGGAAATGCCCAGCCCCCCCGCCAGCACATCGCGCACGAATTCCAGCGCTGTAAGGCTGGAAAGCGCCTTGTCAAACGGCAGATCATAAAGCACATCCACGCCGATTTTGGCGAGCCGATGCCGCTTGGAAGCCACATTCATCAGTCTGAAAGGCGGGCTGTCCGGCGCAAAAAAGCTGCGCGGATGCGGCTCGAAGGAAATCACCCCCAGCGGCGCGCCCGCGCGGCGCGCAAGATTTATTACCGAGCGATGCCCCAGATGCACCCCGTCAAAATTGCCCATGGCTACGGAAGCCCCGCGCACCGGAATATCGGAATACCGCTCGAAAATCTGCATATTCTGCCCTTATTCGCGGCGCGATGCCAGCACCAGCGCCTTACCTGTGATCACCACTGTATCACCCACGCGGCAGATGCAATCAAGCCCCACGCGGCGGGTGCGGATATCGATATCATGGATCGTCACCTCGGCGCGCACCACATCATTAGGGCGAACCGGCGCGGTGAATTTCAGATCCTGCCTCAGATATACCGTCCCATGCCCGGGAAGCTGCTCGCCGATCACCGCCGAAATCAACCCTGCGCCGATCATTCCATGGGCAATGCGGCCCTTGAACGGCGTGCCGGACGCGTATTCCTCGTCCATGTGCATCGGGTTGTGATCGCTGGAAAGCACGGCAAAGGCGTGGATCACCTCGTCGTCGATCTTTTTCTCCAGATAGCGGCTCATGCCGACCTCCAGTTCGTCAATATACATGGTGCCGACCGGCAGATTATGGCCTCTGGGCATGGGTTAAACCTTCAGATTAGGAATGATTTGCTTTTTGCGGGAAACTACGCCGGGGAGCAAAAGGGTATCCCCCGATACTTCAACGTTAAACGACTTTTCGGCGATGGCTTTGACGGTTTCGTTGGCAATCAGCAGGGTCGAGGCCTCGTTCAGAATATCGACAACAAAAAGCAGCACCTCGTCCACGCCGTCTTCGGCGGCCACCGCTTGCATACTCGCCATCAGGCTGGCTTTGCGGTCCATCACGATCTCTGGCGCGGTGGTTTCCAGCACAGAAACGCGGAATTTCTGCCCACTCAATTCGAATATCTTGGAATCAAGCCGCAGCAGCTCGGCATCGGAAAAATGCGAAATATCCGATTTGGCGGCAAACATTTCGGAAGCATATTCCGCGATGGAAATGCCGAGATCCCTGGCCAGCTTATGGGCCACGGAAACATCGCGAGGGGTGGTGGTGGGGGAGCGGAATTCGAGCGTGTCAGAAATAATGCAGCTCAGCATCAGGCCCTTGATCGCATCCGGCATGCTCTCCATCGCCTCGGTCGGGATAATTGCCGACATTACAGTCGCGGTGGACGCAACAGGGCGGATGGTGATATTGATCGGGCCTTTGGTGGAAAGCCCCCCCGCCAGCGCGTGGTGGTCTATCACCTGCCGGATATCGGCCTCGGATATATTGGGAAACAGCTCGGCGGGGTTATTTGTGTCCACGATCACCACCTTTTCGCCGGCCTCGATACCGGCGAGAATTTCCGGTGTTTCGAAGCCCCAGCGCTTCAGCACAAAATTCGCCTCGGTATTTGGCTCGCCCAGCACATAGGCGGTGGCGGGCTTGCCCTTGAAGTCATTCAGATACCACGCCCAGATCAGGGCGGAGGCGGTAGCGTCGGTGTCGGGGGCCTGATGGCCGAAAATCTTGATCATGGGGCTGCCTTTGTTGCGCTGCAATATTCAAGAGTTATATAGGCTCGAAAAACGGCTTTGTCACGCTTTTCCGGAAAAGCCTTGCAATCGGAGGCGGCTCTGGCAAATTGGCGCGATGAAACCCCGCGAGACAGACCTTTACACGCCGATAAAATCCTTTCTGGAGGAACAGGGCTATGTGGTGAAGGGCGAGGTTGGCGCGGTGGATGTGGTGGCGGTGCGCGGCGAGGAGGAGCCGGTGCTGGTGGAGCTGAAGCTGGGGTTTTCGCTGGCGCTGGTGCATCAGGGGTTGGCGCGCCAGAAAGTTTCGGACCTTGTGTATTTGGCCATTCCCAAGCCCCCCAAAGCCAAGGCGCTGAAGGATAATACGCGGCTCTGTCGCCAGCTCGGGCTGGGGCTGCTCACGGTGCGCCTGCGGGATGGGTTTGTAGAGCCGCTGGCCGACCCAGCGCCCTTCACCCCGAGAAAATCGCCCAAACGCAAGGTGCGGCTACTGCGGGAATTTGCGCGGCGGGTGGGGGACCCGAACAAGGGTGGCACACGGGGCGGCCTTATCACCTCCTATCGGCAAGATGCCCTGAAATGCGCGGCGTTCTTAAAAGCAAACGGGCCAAGCAAAGGCACCAATGTAGCCAAAGGGGCCGAGGTGCCCACCGCTACACGGATCATGGCAGCGGACCATTATGGCTGGTTCGAGCGCGTGGAGCGCGGGGTGTATGGGCTTACGGTGAAGGGGCATGAAGGGTTGGCGGCTTATGCATAGTTCCGCTGGGCATGATTTATCCCGCCGCCGCGCAATATTGCCGGGGTGAAGCCCGGCCTGCAAATTTCGCCCGCCTGCGGCACTCGCCCTTGACTCGCCCTGCCCCTCTGCCTAAATACACCCCGTTAGCACTCGAAGGTGGTGAGTGCTATTAAATGAAAATCCACCGTTTGGACAAACCAAGAGGAGCATCCAAAATGGCATTTACCCCATTGCAAGACCGCGTTGTGGTTCGCCGCATCGAGGGCGACGAAAAAACCGCAGGCGGGCTGATCATCCCTGACGCCGCAAAAGAAAAGCCTTCCGAGGGCGAGATCATTTCTGTGGGCACAGGTGCCCGCGATGAAGCCGGCAATCGCATTGCTATGGACGTGAAAGCGGGCGACAAGGTGTTGTTTGGCAAATGGTCCGGCACCGAGATCAAGCTGGACGGCGAAGACCTGCTGATCATGAAAGAATCCGACATTATGGGCATTATTGCCTAGGCCAATCGTCACCTTTTCTGACGAAACGCAAAACAAAATACAGGAGCTGAAACATGGCTGCAAAAGACGTAAAATTCGACACAGAAGCCCGCAATCAAATGCTGGCCGGCGTAGACATTCTCGCCAATGCTGTGAAGGTGACCCTCGGCCCTAAAGGCCGGAATGTGGTGATCGACAAATCTTTCGGTGCCCCGCGCATCACCAAAGACGGCGTGACCGTTGCCAAAGAGATCGAGCTTGAGAACAAGTTTGAAAACATGGGCGCGCAGATGGTGAAAGAGGTTGCCTCCCGCACCAATGACACCGCAGGCGACGGCACCACCACCGCCACCGTTCTGGCCCAGGCGCTGGTGCGCGAAGGCATGAAGCGCGTAGCTGCCGGCATGAACCCGATGGACCTGAAGCGCGGCATTGATTTGGCGGTTGCCAATGTTGTGGAAAGCATCAAAACTCTGGCTCGTGAAGTGAAAGACAGTGATGAAGTGGCGCAAGTGGGCACCATTTCGGCCAATGGCGAAGCCGCAATTGGTAACCAGATTGCAGACGCTATGCAGCGTGTGGGCAATGAAGGTGTGATCACCGTTGAGGAAAACAAGGGCCTCGAAACCGAGACCGAAGTGGTTGAAGGCATGCAGTTTGACCGCGGCTACCTCTCCCCATATTTTGTGACCAACCCTGACAAAATGATCGCTGACATGGAAGATTGCCTTGTGCTGCTGCACGAGAAAAAACTCTCCTCCCTCCAGCCCATGGTGCCGCTGCTGGAAACGGTTATCCAGTCCGGCAAGCCTTTGCTGATTATTGCTGAAGATGTAGACGGCGAAGCGCTGGCCACCCTTGTGGTGAACAAGCTGCGCGGCGGGTTGAAAATTGCGGCTGTCAAGGCTCCTGGTTTTGGCGATCGTCGTAAAGCCATGTTGCAAGACATCGCTATCCTGACCGGTGGTCAGGTGATCTCCGAAGACCTTGGCATGAAGCTTGAAAATGTCGGCATGGAAATGCTCGGCACCGCCAAGAAGATCACCATCACCAAAGACGAGACCACGATTGTGGACGGTAATGGCGAGAAGGCCGAGATCGAAGCCCGCGTGGCCCAGATCAAGCAGCAGATCGAGGAAACCACCTCGGATTACGACCGCGAAAAACTGCAAGAGCGCCTGGCCAAACTGGCTGGCGGTGTGGCAGTTATCCGCGTGGGTGGCTCGACCGAGATCGAAGTGAAAGAGCGCAAAGACCGCGTAGACGACGCCCTGAACGCGACCCGTGCGGCCGTGCAGGAAGGCGTGGTTGTCGGTGGTGGCGTGGCCCTTATGCAGGGCGCCAAAGGGCTTGCCGGCCTGACGGGTGAGAACTCCGACCAAGACGCCGGCATCGCCATTGTGCGCCATGCTTTGGAAGCGCCTCTGCGCCAGATCGCCGATAATGCCGGTGTTGACGGGGCGGTTGTGGCTGGCAAAGTGCGCGAAAGCGACGACACCAACTTTGGCTTTAACGCCCAGACAGAAGAATATGGCAACATGTTCGAGTTTGGCGTGATTGACCCCGCCAAAGTGGTGCGCACGGCCCTGGAAGACGCTGGCTCTATCGCTGGCCTGCTGATCACCACTGAGGCCATGATTGCCGACAAGCCGGAAAAAGCCGGCGCAGCTGCTGGCGGTATGCCGGACATGGGCGGCATGGGTGGCATGGGCGGCATGATGTAAGGTCACAAATCCTGAAAGGATTTTGACCGGCAGGTAAAGGTGAATGGCCCCCTTCGGGCCAATCACCGAGAGCCACACCGCTTAGCTAAATATTAAGGGTCGCCTTCGGGCGGCCCTTTTTTTGTGTGTGGCGTTTTAGTTGGAAGTTCTGCCTTCCATTGACGCAGCACGAATGTCTGCTATGCAAATGGAATAGCCAGCGCTCAATCCTCGAAATAACGCCCATCGATTGCCTTGGAGTAACGGAGGAAAGCGGCTACACTATCAAAGATGAATCGAGCCTCCTCCATCTCCACAAGATCGTTGTTGTCGTGCGCAAAGGTTTTATCATTTCGAACAGGATTCATCGCCTCAAACACACTGATAGAACTCCGCACTATGCGTTCTGACATAGGATTAAGGTTTCCCTGTGCGCACAGAATTTTAACATATTTGCCAACTCGAGAATGTAGCGGATCGTCTTTACCACAGTCCCCACCTCCATGCTGCCTAACCAAAGCAGAGAACCGCTTCATGCAATAGACGTGAAGTCGATCAAGCGCGGCCTGAGGTTTCGTGGCATCCAAATCACGCCGTATCGATGCAACCAGCTCCTCCAAAGTTTCGCTAGGCTCGAATGCTTCAATAGCTGAAGTGTCTATAGCATCCAAACGGCCTTCGATACGTGCAATAGTGGAGAAATAACTTTCCCGCAATTTTTCTTCATCCCCCTCGGAAGGCCAATCGGCCAGACTTTCCCGATACGCCCACATCTCCCGCAAAACCTTGGCGACAGTAGCCGGATTGTCATGTTCTATGTAGGAGCGAAGACGTTTGGCCTTGGATGTGCCTCGTCCGATAAAGAGCCGCGACTGCTCTTCGGGGTCAATTTTAACGGTTTCGTAAAAGAAATCGTTAAATGTCCTGTCGCTGAAATCGAGGACCCAACCAGATTCCATCCCAAGAACCCGCTCGAGGTTTTCGCGCTCACGCCTAGGGATCATCTTTTCATATGTCTTTTGTTCAATCATTCACTGCGAATAACACCACTTGAAGAATAAGGCGAGCCTTGCAATTCAAGGTTGCTGTTTTTTTGGTGTAGCGACATCAGGTAGCTTAGGGCACATGTTGACGCAAAGCTGTTTAAAAACCGCCAAAAGGAGCGCTCTATGCAACACCTCTCCTGTGCCTAGCTGAAATGCCCATTCTTGGCGGTATATTTTCAAGCCTCCCCCGCCCATATCGCCCCGCTGCTGGCATATCATGGCACCCTGCTGCATGGCTTTTCACGGGCTGAAGATGCGGGAAAACTTTACAAATTAAACCTGTTATCCCTCGGAAAGCCCCTCGGGGCCATGCGGCCGGCGGCGGCGCGTTTGCCTTGCCATTCGGATAGCTCGGTCACGGTGCGGGTGCGGCCGCCTGAATCCAGCCATTGCAAGCCGTCTTCCAGATTAAAGCTCTTCAAATCGCACAGCTCGCCGTCTTTATCAGCGTATTTTTGCAGGCGCACGCCTTTGCCACGGCCAAGGCGCGGCAGGTCGGCGGC
>JALSHK010000014.1 GCA_026982275.1 Paracoccaceae bacterium
GGCTGCCCTTGGAATCCAGCCCCTTGATATAATCCTCGTTATGCAAGGTGGCATTTGAAACCACCACGCCGCCCACCGTAACCGGCAATAGCCGCGCCACCGGAGAGAGCGCGCCGGTGCGACCCACCTGAATATCGATCGCTTGCAGCTCGGTCCATGCGGTTTCGGCCGGAAATTTATGGGCAATCGCCCAGCGGGGTGTGGTGCTGCGCATACCAAGGCGGGCCTGCAGGTCAAGGTCGTTCACCTTGTAAACCACGCCGTCAATATCATAGCCAAGGGTGGCGCGGCGGGATTCGATCATCCGGTAATGGCCGATCAGCTCCTCGGCACTATCAAACACTTTAGTCAGCGGATTGGTGGTGAAACCCATATCGGCAAGGCATGCGATGGCCTCGGACTGGGTCTTGCCCAGCGGCGCGGAAAGCGCGCCCCATGCATAGGCAAAAAAGGCCAAAGGGCGCGATTGGGTGATCGCGGCATCCAGCTGGCGCAGCGAGCCAGCCGCCGCATTGCGCGGATTGCTGAAGGGCTTTTCGCCCGCCGCCTGCTGACGCTGATTCAGCGCTTCGAAATCGGCATGGGTCATATAGACCTCGCCGCGCACCTCTAAAAGCGCGGGCGCATTGGCGATATGCTCCGGAATGCCGGCCACAAAGCGCGCATTGGCGGTAACGTCTTCGCCGATCTCGCCATCGCCACGGGTGGCGGCGGAAACCAGATGGCCGTTTTCATAGCGAATTGAAAGCGATAGCCCGTCGATCTTGGGTTCGGCAGTATATTCGATCGGCTGCTTAATCGACAGAAATTTGCGCACCCGATCGTCAAAATCCTGCACATCTTCCGGGGTAAAGGCATTGCCCAGCGAGAGCATGGGCACAGAATGGCGGATCTTGGCAAAGCCCGATTGCACCGGCGCGCCGACCTTTTTTGACGGGCTGTCTTTGATTTCAAGATCGGGAAAACGGGCTTCGATTTCCAATACACGGGCCTTGAGCGCATCGTATTGCGCATCATCCATGACCGGATCATCATCTTGATAATAGGCCAGATCTGCCGCCGCCATTTTACCAGCGATTTCTGCCAGCTCTGCTTTGGCGGCTTGTTTTTCCGCTGTGTCTGTCATCGGCCCGTTCCCCTGGTCTTTTTAGAGAAATAGGCCGAAACGGGCTAGACAGCAATAGGCTGCGCCTCTTCTACAGCCACCGGCTCGCGCAAAACATAGCCACGGCCCCATACCGTTTCGATATAGTTTTCGCCATCCAGCTCGTTTGAGAGCTTTTTGCGCAGCTTGCAGATAAACACATCGATGATTTTCAGCTCCGGCTCATCCATGCCGCCGTAAAGATGGTTGAGAAACATTTCCTTGGTCAGCGTTGTGCCTTTACGCAGGCTCAAAAGCTCGAACATCTGGTATTCCTTGCCGGTCAGATGCACGGGGCGGCCATTGGCTTCTACGGTTTTGGCGTCAAGATTAACCACAATATTTCCGGTTGTGATCAGCGATTGCGCATGGCCCTTGGAGCGGCGCACGATGGCATGAATGCGCGCCACCAGCTCCTCGCGGTGGAACGGCTTCGTCATGTAATCATCGGCACCAAAGCCAAAGCCCTTGATCTTATTTTCGGTGTCATCCATGCCCGAGAGGATCAGGATCGGGGTGTCGATCTTGGCCAGCCGCAGCTGGCGCAGCACCTCGTGGCCATTCATATCCGGCAGGTTAATATCCAGCAGAATCAAATCGTAATCATAGAGCTTGGCCAGATCGATCCCTTCCTCGCCAAGATCGGTGGCATATACATTCAGATTCGCACTTGCCAGCATCATTTCAATGCTTTTAGAGGTCATCGGGTCGTCTTCAACAAGCAGAATTCGCATGGTTAATCCTTTAATATAGCCATCCCTTCGCAACAGGGTTAACCATTACCCAAAATGGTTAACCAATTGTTACTTCTGCCTGAACTTTACGCATTATCGCTAAAGTTGTCTATACTCTTGCAATTTGGTGACCCGCAAGCCGCTGCGGCCATGGGTGGTCATGTTTTTCACCCAGCTATCGAATTCCTCGCCCGACAGCCCATACATTTCCATCGCCTCTTCGCGGCTGATCATGCCGGCGGCCACCGCCGTTACCACGGTCGCCTTTCTTCGCGCGACCCAGCGCATGGTTTTAACCGATGGCAAATCGGATCTGGACAGGATGGTTCCATCGGGCAGCGCCACATAAGCAGGCCCCTTTTGTCGTCTGATATACATATTCCCTCACAAGTATTGTTCCCACATCCCGACCTTGCGCTGAGGGGCTTAACGAAGTATGAAACCCCCTCGTCCAAGTGCGTAAAATTCAGTTATATTGCGAGCTAAATCGTGCAGAATATGCCTAGAAACACCCTTAATAGCCTTGGTTTTGCCAAGCCCGAAAGCGATACCCGCGTGGTGGTTGCGATGTCTGGCGGGGTGGATAGCTCGGTGGTAGCGGCCATGCTTTCGCGCGAGGGCTATGATGTGGTGGGCGTCACGCTTCAGCTTTATGATCACGGCGCGGCGCTGGCCAAAAAGGGCGCGTGCTGTGCGGGGGCGGATATCCATGATGCCCGCCGCGTGGCCGAGGATTTGGGCTTTCCGCATTATGTGCTGGATTACGAAAATATCTTCAAGGATGCGGTGATCGATGAATTCGCCGATGCCTATCTGGCCGGCTCCACGCCGGTGCCCTGTATTCGCTGCAACGAGCGGGTAAAATTTCAGGATCTGCTTGCCACGGCCAAGGATCTGGGCGCGGATTGCATGGCCACGGGGCATTATATCCAGCGCAAAACCGGCGAAAACGGCCCCGAGCTGCACCGCGCGGCGGATTACGAGCGCGACCAGAGCTATTTTCTGTTTTCCACCACGCCCGCACAGCTGGATTATCTGCGCTTTCCGCTGGGCCATCTGGAATCCAAGGCCGAGACGCGGGCGCTGGCGGCTGAATTCGGGCTTGCTGTGGCCGACAAACCCGATAGTCAGGATATCTGCTTTGTGCCCAATGGCTCCTATGCCGATGTGATCGAAAAGCTGCGCCCCGGGGCCGCCGAGCCGGGCGATATTGTCGATCAGGCGGGCAAGGTGCTGGGCCGGCACAAAGGCGTGCTGCGCTATACCATCGGCCAGCGCCGCGGCTTGGGCATTGGCGGCGGCGATCCGCTTTATGTGATCAAGCTGGATGCGGATAAGCGGCAGGTGGTGGTTGGCCCGCCAGAGGCGCTCAAAACCCGCGCGGTGACGCTCAAGGAGATCAACTGGCTGGGCGATGCGCCGATTTCGGACGCGCCAGCGCAGGGCCACGAGATATTGGTCAAGGTGCGTTCTACCCGTCCGCCCATTCCGGCGCGGCTGTTTCCAAGCGGGGATGGCACGGCGCACGTGGAGCTTTTGCAGGCCGAGGCCGGGGTTTCGCCCGGGCAGGCTTGTGTATTTTATGCGCCCGAGGGCAGCCGCGTGCTGGGCGGCGGCTGGATATTTGATTGAGCGGTGGCGCAGGCTTAAGCCCGGCTATGCCTTGCTCGGGCGCACGAGGGCTACGCCCAGCAGCATCAGCCCCATCGCGGCCCAGACCCAGATCGAATAGCTCTCCCCCAGAAATACTATCGAGATCAGCACCCCCCAGCCGGTAACCAGATAGGCCACTTGCGAGGAAAATACCGGCCCCGCGCGGTGGATCAGCCAGACATATAAAATATAGGCCGTGATATTCAGCACCGCGCCCGCAGGGATGGCCCATTCTGGCACCCCCCATGGCTGCGCGGGATTGATCCATTGCCCCGTTAGCAGCGCCAGCGGTAGCGCGCAGGCCAGCGCGATGACGGTGGCGCCAAATAGTGTCTGGGTCGCATCCAGCCCGCGCTCGCCCATATAGGTGAGGAAATTGCCCTCCAGACCATAGAGCAGCGGTGCGCCCGCCATCAACAATACAAACCAGAACTTCGACGGGTCCGGCAGGCTGGCTTCAGGGCCGATCAGCAGCAATAGTGCCACAGCCCCGCTAAGCGCTCCCAGCAAGCGCAGCCAGTTAAAGCGCTCAAAGCCCATCAGCAGGGCAATCGGCATCGAAAACAGCGGCACCAGCGCGATCAGGATCGAGATAATCCCCGCCGGCAGCTCGGCGCTGGCGGTATAGGAAAAATAATTCGGCAGCACCGTGCCCAGCAGCGCCACCCCGATATAGATCGGCAGGTTTTTGCGACTGAAATTCAGGCGCTTGCCACGCAGCAGCAAAAATGCCGCTGAAAGCGCAATGCCGATCACCATCTGCCAGACCATAATGCCAAAAGGCTTATACCCCGTGGAAACCGCGATTTTGGTAATCGGAAATACCGCGCCCCAGATCAGCGCCATAAAGACCAGAACGCCGTAATTCAGCGCGTTTTTCACAGCGGCGCAGGCCCGTGCTGCGAGAGCAGGCCGCCAATGCGCACAGGCTCTATGCGGCTGGCCTTGCCGCCTTCGGTTTCGATATAGACCCCCGAAAGCGTGGCCTCGCCTGTGGCGGGGGTGAAGCGGCCCTTGCCCATGCCGGTAATAAAGCGGCGCATCGGCTCCAGCGGCTCCATGCCGATCACCGAATTATAATCGCCGCACATGCCCGCATCGGTCAGGCAAGCTGTGCCTTTTTCCAGAATGCGCGCGTCAGCCGTGGGCACATGGGTATGGGTGCCCACCACCAAGGAGGCGCGCCCGTCCAGCCAATGCCCCATCGCCATTTTTTCAGACGTCACCTCGGCATGGAAATCTACAATCACCGCATCAGCCTCCCGGCCTAAAGGCGCAGCCTTCAGCGCCGCATCCAGCATGGAAAACGGGTCCGAAAAAGGGCGCTTCATAAAGACCTGCCCCAAAGCCTGCACCACAAAAACCTTCTTGCCGGTCTTGGTGGTAAATAGCCGCGCCCCCGCGCCTGGCGCGGATTTGGCAAAATTGAGCGGGCGGATAATGCGCGGCTCGGTCTCGATGAATTTCAGCATGTCGCGCTGGTCAAAAGCATGGTCGCCAAGGGTGATTACATCGGCCCCCGCCTCCAGCAGCCCTTGGGCATGGCCGCCCGAAAGCCCCATGCCGCCCGTGGCGTTTTCGCCATTCACCACCACAAAATCAAGGCCCCAGGCCGCGCGCAGCTTGGGCAGACGCCCGGCAATCGCCTTGCGCCCTGCCCGCCCCATTACATCACCCAAAAACAGTATTTTCATGGGGCCGAGTGGTAGCGCCGAAATCCTGATTTCACAAGGCAATCTTTACCGGATGTTCAGAAATAGCTGCGAAGTAGAGATAAGTTTACGAAAATAGCGAAGACATGAACCAGCCAATGTTACATACCGCGCAGCAAACCGCCATCCGAAGCCTGACGCAGCGCCAGAAAGCGGCGATCATCGTAAAGCTTCTGATCGGAGGCGGCATCTCGCTGGAAGATCTGGAGCTGGATGCGGATGCCATCTGGAAAATCACCAATTCCATGGCCGGCCTTGGTGTGGTTGGCAAAGATGTGGTGGACGGGGTGACGGCGGAATTCATTCTTGAAATGGAGCGCATGGGGCTGGTTTTCGAACGGGATCTGGATGGCTCTTTGAAGGCTATGGAAGGGCAAATAGACAGCGAAACCCTGAGCAAAATCAAGGAGCGCCAAACCGGCTCGGAGGAGGAAAAGGCATGGCAGTTCCTGTCCGGAACCGATCCGGAGGTGCTGGCCGAATGCATCGCCGCAGAAAATCCGAGGGTGGGGGCGGTGATTTTATCCAAGTTGAACCCGTCTAAATCCGCCGAAATTGCCGGGCTGATTGACCAAAAACTCGCCAAGGAAATTCTGGCGGCGATCAAGGAAACCGCCGGGGTAAAGCCTGCTGTTGTCAATCTGATCGGCATCACCCTGGCCAACAGCCTGCAGGATAATGGCAATAGCGGTGCTTTTGAAGTCAGTGCCGCCGAGAGGATCGGGGCAATCCTGAATGTCTCCCAAAGCGATTTCCGGGATCACATTCTGGAGGAACTTGAAAGCGAGGATCCGGTATCGGCCAGCCAGATTCGCCGCCTGATGTTTACCTTCGAGGATATTCCGAGCCGGATTGTCGGGCGGGATATTTCAAAAATTCTGCGCGGTGTGGATGACGAAACGCTGGTGATGGCGCTTTCGGGTGCGGCGCAAACCGCGCCTGCCGTGAAGGAATTCATCATGGGCAATATATCCTCCCGCCTTGCCGAACAGATAGAGGAGAGTATTCAGGAGCGTGGCATGGTGAAGCCCAAAGACGCGGATATGGCGATGACACAGGTAGTGATCTCGATCAAAGAGTTGGAAAAAACCGGAGAGATCACCCTGATCGAGCCCGAGGAGGAGGCATAGATGGACACCCCGTGCCTGTCCCGCATGATCAAGCCACTTGACGGCCAACCTGCGCCGGATCTTGCGGCAGATAGCTTGGCCGGTATACTGGCCAAAGCTGCCGCTGTGGTCGGGTTGCTGGAACTGGACACCCAGCTTGAAGCCAGCAGCGGAGCCTCGCGGCAGATCGAACCTGCGAGCTTCATTCAGAACTTGCCTGAAAACGGGTTGTATATGCGCATGGAATGCGAAGTCGAGGGGCAGATCGGCCTATTGGCGCTGGACCCGGATTTGATCAATGCCATTGATGATGTTCTGACCGGCGAGA
>JALSHK010000015.1 GCA_026982275.1 Paracoccaceae bacterium
ATGGGGGTGATCCCGTTTGAGTTCACAAACGGCGACACTCGCAAAACCCTGGGCTTGAAGGGCGACGAAACCATTTCGATCGCGGGCCTTGAGGGCGATATCAAACCGCTTTCGGAGGTGCCCTGCACGATTGAATATGCCGATGGTTCGGTGAAGGAAATCACACTCAAGTGCCGGATCGATACGGAAGTGGAAATCGAATACGTCGAAAATGGCGGCGTGCTGCACTATGTGCTGCGGGATCTGGCAAAAGCGTAAGGCACAGATCAACTATTTGCTGCGGGTTCTTGCCGGTATTTTGTGATGATTTCCACAAAATACCGGTATTTTTCATACCGCCTCGATAGCGATAGAAACCCCTTGCCCTACACCAACACACATCGTCGCCAGTCCCTTTTCTTTTGCGCCAAGCTGCATAGCCAGGGTGCCAACCAGTCGCGCGCCGGTCATGCCCAAGGGATGCCCAAGAGCGATGGCTCCGCCATTCGGATTAACGATAGAGCTATCATCTGAAAGGCCGAATTGTCGTATAACTGCAAGACTTTGCGAAGCAAACGCCTCATTAAGTTCGATTAATGCAAAACTATTGATAGACAGACCCAGATTTTCACATAATGTTCGGGTTGCGTTTACTGGCCCGATGCCCATAATTCGTGGAGATACCCCGGCCGAAGCCCCGGCTAGAATTCGCGCCATTGGGCGAAGACCGAAGGTTCGGATTGCGGATTCCGATGCGATAATCAACGCTGCTGCTCCGTCATTGACGCCCGATGAATTACCTGCCGTCACGGAGCCACCTTTGCGAAATGGTGTTTTTAATGCGGCCAGAACTTCAAGGCTGCCAGATCTGGGATGCTCATCACGATCCACAAACTTTTCGGTTTTTTTGTCTTTAACCACAACAGGCACGATTTCCTTGGCAAGCCGATCCCGCGCAGCCTCGTATTTTTGCTGTGAACGCAGGGCAAAGCGGTCTTGGTCTTCTCTGGAAATTGCAAAAGCCTCGGCTACATTCTCTGCCGTTTCCGGCATGGAATCTGTGCCGAACTCAGCCTGTAGCGCGGGATTGATAAAACGCCAACCTATTGTCGTGTCGTATATTTCTGCTGATCGGGAAAATGGGGAAGTGGCTTTTGGCAAAACAAAAGGGGCGCGGGACATGCTTTCAACACCACCTGCAATAACCAGATCGAATTCGCCGGTTTTGATACCGCGGGATGCGGCGATAATCGCATCCATCCCTGAGCCGCAGAGGCGATTTACGGTTATTCCGGGGGTTTCGGTTGGCAGGCCGGAAAGCAGGGCCGCCATTCGCGCGACATTCCGATTGTCCTCGCCAGCCTGATTCGCGCAGCCGAGGATTACCTCGTCGATCGATGCGGGGTCCAGCGCGGGATTTCGTCGCAATAGCTCGGCAATGGGAATCGCTGCCAGATCATCGGCACGCACAGCCCCGAGCGCACCGCCATACCGCCCGATCGGGGTGCGGATGTAATCACAAATATAGGCCTCGTTCATTCTTTCTCTCCTCAAAACCCGGATTATAATTTCAATAGCCTGACCGAGCGGTCAATACCACTAAATGTTGCGCTAAATTCCAAAATGGCCTACGGTATGCGTGTAAACCAAGCGAGGAGAACCCCCCATGGGAAAAAGAGATGACCTGATTGCACTCTATGCATCTGATCTAAAAGAAAAATGCGGAATTACAGCAGATATGGACCTGTTAACCAAGGTTACCATTGGCTGTGGTCCATCCATTTATAATGCAGATGCTTCAACGGTGGCAGGCTCGCAAAAATCAGAGCTGGAGACAGTGAAGAACAGCTTTCTGGTAAAAAAACTTGGCTTGCCGGATGGCCCAGAGCTGATGGCAGCAATTGATGAGGCGATCGAAACCTACGGGAAATCCAACCGCAACAAATATCGCGCGGTAATCTATTACATGCTGACCAAAAAGTTCGGCAAAGAATCCGTTTATAGTTAAATTATTTTCTTTGGTGCTTTGGAATATTGAGCGCCAAAGGCAACTATCAGCTGCTTTTGGGGCTGAGCTGAATTATGTGACCCATTTTCCGGCCAGCTTTCACCTCGGATTTCCCATAGAGGTGCAGAGCGAAATTATCGTGTTTTTCCAGGTGGTTGATATCATCACCGATAAGGTTTGTCATTATGGCATCGCTATGTCTCTGACCGTTGCCCAAAGGCAGGCCGAAAATGGCACGAATATGCTGTTCAAATTGATCAATCAAACATGCGTTCTGTGTCCAGTGCCCTGAATTATGCACGCGAGGCGCAATTTCATTTACCAGTAAACCATTTTTTCCTACAAACAGCTCCACCCCCATTACGCCAACATAATCCAGCGCGTTCAGAATTTTGGCGGCCAGCAAAACAGCATCTGTCTGCATATGATTTGGCAGGGCGGCTGGCACTGTGGTGGTGTGTAAAATCCCGTTTATATGAACATTCTCACCAGGATCGAAACATGTAATCTCACCGGAAGTGCTGCGGGCGGCGATAACGGAAATTTCGCGCTCGAACCGAACGAATTTTTCCAGCACCGCACTTTGGCCATCAAGCGCGGAAAAGGCGGTTTTGGCTTGCCCGGGTGTTTCGATCCTGATCTGCCCTTTGCCATCGTAGCCAAAGCGCCGGGTTTTCAATATACAAGGTGTGCCGAGGGTTTCGAGCGCCTCTTCAAGCTGCTCCAGCGTATCGACCGGGGCATAAGGCGCCACGTATAAGCCGATGCTTTCAAGGAACTGCTTTTCAACCAGTCGGTCCTGAGAGGTGGCAAGCGCAATGCGTTGCGGAAAAACCGGCTTTATTTTCTCAAGCGCATCCAGCGCTTTGGTCGGAATATTTTCAAATTCATAGGTGATTACATCAACCGATTTGGCAAAGGCCACCAGCGCGCCATTGTCTTCATAAGAGGCAGAAAAGATTTTTGTGGCCGTATCTCCGGCGGGTGGATCGGGCAAGGGCTCGAAAATATGGGTTTTTATGCCCAGCCTGCTGGCGGCCACAGCAAGCATTCGTCCCAATTGTCCACCGCCCAATATACCGACTGTTTTAGTCAAAATCTGGCTCCTCGGCAATGTTGTCGCTTTGGTTTGTGCGGAATTTCTCCAGGCTATTCGCTATTGCAGGGTCGGATATCGCCAATATAGAGGCGGCCAGCAGCCCGGCATTGGCCGCACCGGCGGGGCCAATCGCCAAGGTGCCAACCGGAATACCTTTAGGCATCTGCACGATCGACAATAGCGAATCCCACCCGGAAAGTATGGAAGATTTGACCGGCACGCCCAGCACCGGCACGCGGGTTTTTGCGGCCAGCATGCCGGGCAAGTGGGCTGCGCCGCCCGCGCCGGCGATGATAACATCCAGCCCGTTTGCCACCGCATTTTCAGCATAGGTAAACAGCCGGTCCGGTGTTCTGTGCGCGCTGATGATTTTGATCTCAAAATCCGCACCGAGACTTTCCAGCATATCGGCGGATTCCTTCATTGTTGGCCAGTCTGACTGGCTGCCCATCACGATTCCCACTTTGCCCATGCTATCCCTCCAGTGTTGAGGCTTTCTAACCGAAGCGCTTCCGGCTTTCAACTCGCCCCTTGTGGTCTGGGGCGTTCATGCCCATATTTCAGCAAGAAAACTTGCTGTTGGAGATGCTCTTATGGAAGAATCTAATTTTGCAAACCATCCGTTTTTGCTTGGCTTTGAGCGGTTGGACACCTTGATGGCGCGTAGTGGCAAAAACGAGGGCTACCCGCCCTATAATATCGAACAAACCGGCGAACACCGGTTTCGGATTACCTTGGCAGTCGCCGGGTTTGCCGAGGAGGATCTTTCAATAATCCTCGACAATGGAGAGCTGAAAATCAAGGGGACACAGAGCGAAAATCCGCAAGAAACGGTTTATTTGCATCGTGGCATCGCGACGCGTCAGTTTCAGCGTGGATTTGCACTAGCCGAGGGGGTCGAGGTCGACCATGCCTATATGGAGAAGGGCCTGCTGCATATAGAATTGCGCAGAAAATTGCCCCCTTCGCGGTCACACAAGATAAAGATCAACCGGCGATAAGCCCCATCTGCTCCAGCTTCAAAATCACCTGATGGGCACAATTGTCAACATTGGTGTTTTCTGTGTCAATTCTTAATTCGCAATTTACAGGCTCTTCATATGGATCTGAAATTCCGGTAAATTCTTTTATTTTTCCTTGTCTTGCCAGCTTGTATAGTCCTTTTCGGTCCCGCCGTTCACATTCCTCTAGAGAGGTGGCAACATGTATCTCCACCATGGAGCCAAATGCTTCGATATCTTGGCGAACCGCCCGCCGGGTTGCGCTATAAGGCGCGATCGGGGCACAAATGGCGATGCCGCCGTTTTTAGTGATTTCCGAGGCGACAAAGCCGATTCTGCGAATATTGAGGTCGCGGTGTGCTTTGGAAAACCCGAGCTCGGAGGAGAGGTTTTTGCGAACCACATCTCCATCGAGCAAGGTCACCGGCCTGCCGCCCATTTCCATCAGCTTGATCATCAGGGCATTGGCAATCGTGGATTTCCCCGATCCGGAAAGGCCGGTGAAGAATATGGTGAATCCCTGTTTGTGACGAGGGGGCTTGGTGCGGCGAAGTTCTTCCACGACGGCAGGAAAGGAGAACCAATCCGGGATTTCCAGACCCTCTGAAAGCCGCCGGCGCAATTCTGTTCCCGAGATGTTCAGAACGGTCATATCCGCTTCAACCTCGTCTGCCGGTTCGTATTGGGCTTTTTCAAGCACATAGACCATATGCTTGAAAGGCACCATTTCCACACCGATTTCCGCTTCGTGTTTTTTGAAAAGGGTTTGCGCATCATAGGGGCCGTAAAAAGGGTCACCGGCAGAATTTTTTCCGGGGCCGGCATGGTCTCGTCCGACGATGAAATGGGTGCAGCCGTGGTTCTTGCGAATCAGGCCGTGCCATACAGCCTCGCGGGGCCCCGCCATGCGCATGGCCAGATTAAGCAAGCTCATGGCAGTGGTCGATTGCGGATATTTGTCCAGCACGGCTTCATAGCAGCGCACGCGGGTAAAATGATCAATATCGCCCGGTTTTGTCATGCCGACGATTGGATGGATAAGCAGGTTGGCCTGTGTTTCCCTGGCTGCGCGGAAGGTCAGCTCCTGATGCGCGCGGTGCAGCGGGTTGCGGGTTTGAAATGCCACCACCTTGCGCCAGCCCATTTTGCGAAAATAGCTTCGCAATTCGTTTGGGGTGTCCCTGCGGCGGCGGTAATCATAATGGACAGGGGCCTGAATGCCAATCACCGGCCCTCCCAGATAGATGCTGCCGGCCTTGTTGTGCAAATAATCCACCGCCGGATGTGCCACATCATCGGCACCGAAAACCATCTTGGCCTCTCGGGATTTATCAGGGGTCCATTTGTCTGAAATCGAAAGAATAGCCAAAATCACCCCCTCGGCATCGCGCAGCGCGATATCCTGACCAGGCTCAACGGTATTCGCGAATGCCTCTGATACATCCAGCGTGATCGGCATGGGCCAGAGCGATCCGTCCTCAAGGCGGAGGTTTTCGACAACCGAATTATAATCCGCTTCGCTCAAAAAGCCTTTTAGCGGGTTAAACCCCCCATTCATAAGCAATTCAAGATCACACATCTGCCTGGGGGAAAGGTCCCAGCTCGGTAGCTCTGCGGCTTCGAGTTTCAGCTTTTCAGCGCTTTCGCGGGATACGAAAAGCTCGGCGACAGGGGTTAGGTTTTGCATGTTGAACCATTGGTTTGAGGCAGGGATTACCGCTATTTAGCGATAATCCCGACCAATACCAATAGTTGATTAATAATGTAGCGCGAAAAGGACGTTATTCTTCCTGTTCGGCCAGAAATTGCTCGGCTTCCAGCGCGGCCATACAGCCCATACCGGCCGAGGTGATGGCTTGGCGGTATTTGAAATCAGTGATATCTCCCGCCGCAAATACCCCGGGAATGGAGGTGGCGGTGCTGTCGGGACTGGTCACAACATATCCGCCCATATGGGTTTCCAGCGTGTCTTTTACCAGCTCGTTTGACGGGGCATGGCCTATGGCAACAAACACGCCCTTGCACGGAATATCGGTAATTTCGCCGGTTTTTACATTACGCACCTTTACGCCTTCTACCCCGAGTGGGTCTTCCGAGCCATATACCTCCTCTAGCTCATGAAACCACATTGGCAGGATTTTTTCGTGGTTTAGCAGCCGGTTTTGTAATATTTTTTCGGCGCGCAGTTCATCGCGCCGGTGAATCAGGGTGACTTTGGACGCAAATTTGGTCAAAAACAGCGCCTCTTCTACGGCAGAGTTGCCGCCGCCGATCACTACGATCTCTTCTCCGCGATAAAAGAACCCATCGCAGGTCGCGCAGGCGGATACCCCGAATCCCTTGAATTTTTCCTCCGAGGGCAGGCCAAGCCATTTGGCTTGCGCGCCGGTGGCCAGAACCACGGCATCTGCCGTATAGGTGGTGCCGGTTTCGCCTTTGGCGATAAAGGGTCGCCTGGATAGATCAAGATCGCTGATCTGGTCGGCGATGATTTCGGTGCCGGCCGCACGGGCATGCTCCTCCATTTCCACCATTAGATCAGGGCCTTGCACCTCTTTTCGC
>JALSHK010000016.1 GCA_026982275.1 Paracoccaceae bacterium
CCGCACCATTGGCGATCCGCTCTATACCGGCGGCTTGAGCGGCATCACGCTTTATGAGCCTGAAGCCCTGACGCTGGTGGCCAAAGCCGGCACGCCGCTGGCCGAGATCGAGGCACTGATTGCCAAAAATGGCCAGCGCCTGCCCTTTGAGCCTTATGATCTGCGCGCGGTGCAGGGCAGCGATGGCACCCCCACCATTGGCGGTGTGGTGGCAACCAATGCTTCCGGCCCGCGCCGGATTTCTGCGGGGGCCTGCCGCGATAGCCTGATCGGCGTGCGCTTTATTGACGGGCTTGGCCGGATCATCAAAAACGGCGGGCGGGTGATGAAAAACGTAACCGGCTATGATCTGGTGAAGCTGATGGCAGGCAGCCATGGCACCCTTGGCGTGCTGAGCGAGGTCAGCTTCAAGCTGCTGCCCGCCGCAATGGCCAGCGCTACTATTCTGGTGCAGGAAGATGAAAGCAGCGCCGTGGCCACCATGGCCAGGGCAATGGCCTCGCCTTTTGATGTGAGCGGGGCGGGGCATGCCCATGGCATTACCGCCTTGCGGCTGGAGGGGCTGGAAGGCTCGGTCAAATATCGCAGCGAAGCACTGGCGGGGCTGCTTGGCGGCGAGGTCGCCGAATTTGACTGGCCCGCCCATCGCGATGCCGAAGCCTTTGCGGCGCGCGAGGGCGATGTCTGGCGGGTCTCGGTGCAGCCCTCCGAAGGGCCGGCTATAGCCAAGGCTCTGCGCGAGACCGGCGCCAGCGAGATCATCTTTGATTGGGCTGGCGGGCTGCTTTGGGTGCTGGCACCGCAGGGCGCCGATATTCGCTCCGCGATCCGCCAAGGCCATGCGACGCTGATCCGCGGCGAGGGGCAAGCCTTTCATCCCGAGCCTGCGCCCATAGCGGCCCTATCCGCGGCCTTGCGGCAAAAATTCGATCCAGAACAAATCCTTAACCCGAGGCGGATGGGCTAATGCAAACCAATTTCACCCCCGAGCAGCTCAAAGACAGCGGCATCCAGCGCGCTGACGAAATCCTGCGCAGCTGCGTGCATTGCGGTTTTTGCACCGCCACCTGCCCCACCTATCAGCTTTTGGGCGACGAGCTGGACAGCCCCCGTGGCCGGATTTATCTGATCAAGGATATGCTGGAAAACGACCGGCCAGCGGATGAAAAAACCGTCAAACATATCGACCGTTGCCTAAGCTGCCTTGCCTGTATGTCTACCTGCCCCTCGGGCGTGCATTATATGCATCTAGTGGATATGGCGCGCGAGCATATCGAAAAAACCTATAAACGGCCATTATTTGATCGCGGTTTGCGCTTTGTGCTGAGCCAGATCCTGCCTTACCCGATGCGCTTTCGTGCCTCTATTCTGGGCGCATGGGCGGCCAAGCCGTTTCGCTTTGCCCTGCCGGCCAAATTAAAGGCGATGGTGGATTTTGCCCCCTCCAGCCTGCCCACCCCCAGCGCGGTAGACCGCCCGCAAACCTTCATGGCCAAGGGGGCAAAAATCCGCCGCGTGGCGCTGCTTTCGGGCTGTGCGCAAACCGCGCTCAATACCGATATCAACGAGGCCACCATTCGCATCCTCACCCGCCACGGGGTGGAGGTGGTGATCGCCAAGGGCATGGGCTGTTGCGGCGCTGTCACCCACCATATGGGCAAAACCGCCGCCAGCCATAAATCCGCCGCCGCCAATATCAAGGCATGGAAAGCCGCCGATGTGGATGCTGTGGTGATCAACACCTCGGGCTGCGGCACTACGGTCAAGGATTACGGCCATATGTTTCGCGATACCGAACTGGCAGAGGATGCCGCCGAAATCGCCGCCAAGGCCCGCGATATTTCCGAGATCCTGCTGGAAATCGGCATCAAGGGCGAGGGCGATCTGAAGGTCGCCTATCATGCCGCCTGCTCGCTTCAGCATGGCCAGCAGATCAAGGAAGCTCCCAAAACCCTGCTGCGCAATGCGGGCTTCACCGTGCTGGAACCCGGCGATCCGCACCTGTGCTGCGGCTCGGCAGGCACCTATAATCTGATGCAGCCGGAGCTGGCCAGCCAGCTTGGCGCGCGCAAGGTCGCCACATTGGAGGCGCTGACGCCCGAGGTGATCTCGGCGGGCAATATCGGCTGCATGATGCAGATCGGCGATGGCACGCAGGTGCCGGTGGTGCATACGGTCGAGCTGCTGGATTGGGCCACCGGCGGGCCAAAGCCAAGCGCGCTTGGCTAGGTGCTCGCTTAAAGCTTCTGTTAATCCTAGGGTAAATCAACGGCTTTCGGGGCCGGATGCTAAGGGTTTGTTCAAACCTTTTGCCTAGTTTTGGCGGTGGAGTGGATGGGAGAATTAAGATGGGACAAGTGTTTCCCCTTAGCGTGGCCGAACAGGGCTATGTGGATTTCGAGATTGTGGGGGCGCTCAAGGCCTCGGCGGGGCCAAAGCGTTATGGCGAAATCGTCGAGGATGTGGTGTTTTCGCTGACGGAAAAGGTCACCTCGCTGATGCAAAACGCCCGCGAGCGGGAGTTTGAGCAAGCGGAGCGGCAGGCGGCCAAGATCGGCGTGATCGCGCGGCAAATCGGGCTGAAGGGGGTGGCGCAGGTCGCCTCTGCGGCGCAGGATTGCGGCGCGCGGGCGGATTATACCGCGCTGTCGGCGGTCTCGGTGCGCTTGGCGCGCATGGCAGAGCGTTCGCTATTTTCCCTGATCGAATTTGATGCACAAGCACCTTAAGGGCCTTGCATTCCGGCGTGGATAGCGCGAGATTTCGGGGAGCCATTAAGGATATACCATGACCCCCCGTTTTTCGACCGCCAGCCAATCCATCCCGATCTATGCCGTCGAGCCTGACGCGCTTGACAAAACGCTGGAGCAGCTGGACGCGCCCGCGCGCACATGGGTGCAATCTGGCGGGTTCGCGGCCAAGCTCGGGCAAGTGGCGCTTATTCCCGCTGCGGATGGCAGCCTGCGCGCGGTGCTGGCGGGGCGGGGCGATGAAGCGGCCCGCGCCCGCGAGGCTTTCGGCTTTGCCCGCATCGCCGCCGCCCTGCCCGAGGGGGATTACCGCATTGAAAGCGGCCTGCCGCAAGAGGCCCGCAAAGAAGCGGCGCTGGCATGGCTGCTGGGCAGCTATCGCTTTGATAAATATGCCAGACTTCCGGCGCAAAAGGCGCGGCTGCTCTGCCCGCACGGGCTGGACGGCGCGCGCATTGAGCTGGAGGCACAGGCCGCCTTTCTTACCCGCGATCTGATCAACACCCCTGCCAATGATATGGGACCCGAGGCGCTGGAGGCGGCATTTTTTGCGCTGGCCAGCCAGCACGGAGCCGAGGCCAGCGCGATTATCGGGGCGGATCTGCTGAAGGAAAACCTGCCGCTGATCCATGCGGTGGGCCGCGCCGCCGCACAGGCCCCGCGCCTGCTGGATATGATCTGGGGCGACGCGGACGCGCCCAGGCTCACCTTGGTAGGCAAGGGCGTGTGCTTTGATACGGGCGGGCTGAATATCAAGCCCGGTGGCTCTATGGGGCTGATGAAAAAGGATATGGGGGGCGCGGCCAATGTGCTGGGGCTGGCGCATATGATCATGGCGCTGGGGCTGAAAGTTCGGCTGCGCGTGCTGGTGCCGGCGGTGGAAAATTCGATTGCGGGCAATGCCTTTCGCCCGCAAGATATCCTGCGCGCGCGCAACGGGCTGACGATCGAGAATAACAATACCGATGCCGAGGGCCGCTTGGTGCTGGCCGATGCGCTATCGCTGGCCGATGATGAAACCCCCGAAATGCTGATCTGCATGGCGACGCTGACCGGCGCGGCGCGGGTGGCGCTTGGCCCTGATCTGCCGCCGTTTTATACCGATGATGGCGGGCTGGCCCATAAAATAACCCGCGCCGCCCGCGCCGAGAATGATCCCCTGTGGCGGATGCCGTTCTGGGAGGGCTACGAGCGCCAGATCGAGCCGGGCATTGCCGATCTGGATAACGCGCCCAAGGGCGGCATGGCCGGATCCATCACCGCCGCGCTCTTCCTGCGCCGCTTTGTGAAAAACGCCGGACAATTTGTGCATTTTGATCTATATGGCTGGACACCGGAGCCGCGCCCCGCGCGCCCCAAAGGCGGCGAAGCCCAAGGCGGGCGGGCCTTGCTGGCGGTATTGCAGGCCCGTTTCGGCACAAACCAAGAGTAGGGTGACTGCATCCATTGCCCGGCAGAGTGTGTGAAACATACCCGAGAGGGGAGTATGGTATCGGCCAGCCGTTTCTTCAACTTGCCATTCTCGGGTTCCAAGCTGCGCAGCCACCGCCTTGCTGGGTAAGCCATCGGCACAAAGAAGGATCATCCGATAGCGGCCCGGCAACGAACGTGGCGCTTTGTGCCGACGAATCTGACCTTCCAGAAAACAGCGCTCCTCATCGCTCAATTCCACTACATTTGCCACAGGCCCAACCATCGCATCACCTCCTGAAATCAAGTTTAGTCAATGATACGAATTACAGTTCTGGGTGACTAGGTGCCTAAATCTTGCTCAAGATTCCAACCGCCCGCTACAGTATAGGGCGGGCTTCAGCCCGCCATCCGCGCTGCCTCGGCCCGCAGCGCTTCCATCTGCCTGGTCAAAAGCTTCACCGTTCGCTCGTTGCCCAGCCGGCCATCCGCGTCAAACGCCTCTGCGGCATTGCCGATCATCACCTCGGGCGCCTGCAAAATGCGCGGATTGAATGTGGTCATGCAATGGCGCAGCGAATATTGCGCCCGCACCCCGCCGGTGATCCCGCTAGAGGCCGAAAGGATCGCCACCGGCTTGCCCGCCCAGGCCGCCGGCCGCACCATGCTCACCCAGTCCAGCGCGTTTTTCAGCACGCCCGAGAGGTTTTTATTGTATTCCGGCGTGGCGATGATCACCGCATCCGCCGCAACGATCTCTGCGTGCAGCGCCAGCACCGCTTCGGGTTTTTCTGTTATATCTTCGTTGAATAGTGGCAGGTTCAGATCTGCCATATGATAGGTTTTTGGCGCAAACAGCCGCGCGGCTTCGGCCAGCAGCATGGTATTATAAGACGAGGCCCGCAATGAGCCGGATATGCCAAGTAGTTTCATTCTTTTCCCCTTTTGGCCAAGATGGGCCGAAATGCGCGCAGGCGCAACGATATCTTGTGGATAAGTGGCCGAATGCCGCAATACCGTGTAGATTGGCTTGACTCCGCGCGCCATGCGCGGAATCTTGTAGGACTTTGGGGGAATCAAACAACCGTGCAATTCAGCAAGCTGAGATTACTGGGGTTCAAGAGCTTTGTGGACCCGACAGAACTGGTGATTGCACCGGGGCTGACGGGGGTCGTGGGGCCAAATGGCTGTGGCAAATCCAACCTGCTGGAGGCCCTGCGCTGGGTGATGGGCGAAAACCGCGCCAGCGCCATGCGCGGCGGCGGCATGGAGGATGTGATTTTTGCGGGGGCCGATAGCCGTCCGGCCCGCAATTTCGCCGAAGTTACCCTGACGATCGATAATCACGCACGCCTTGCGCCAGCGGCGTTTAACACCGAAGACACGCTGGAGATCGTGCGCCGCATCACCCGCGATGCCGGCTCGGCATTCAAGGTGAATGGCAAGGATTGCCGCGCGCGCGATGTGCAGATGCTTTTTGCCGATGCTTCCACCGGCGCGCATTCACCCGCTTTGGTGCGCCAAGGGCAGATATCGGAGCTGATCAACGCCAAGCCCAAAGCGCGGCGCCGTGTGCTGGAAGAAGCCGCCGGCATTTCCGGCCTATACAAGCGCCGCCACGAAGCCGAGCTAAAGCTGAATGGCACCGAGAGCAATCTTGTGAGGGTGGAAGATGTGCTGGAGCAGCTGGAAAGCCAGCTCCGCACGCTGGAGCGACAGGCCAAGCAGGCCGCGCGCTACAAGCAGATCGCCGATGAGCTGAGGCGCTCTGAGGGTTTGCTGTTATATCGTCGCTGGCGTGAAGCCGATATGGAATGTCAGGCGGCCATTGGCCATCTGAATGCGCAGGGCAAGGCCGCAGCGGCGGCGCAGGGCAAGGCCTCGGCAGCGCTGCGGGCGCGGGGCGAGGCCGAGGATAACGTCCCGCCCTTGCGCGAGGAAGAGGCCATTGCCGGTGCGGTATTGCAGCGGCTTCAGGTAGAGCGGGCAGCGCTGGCCGAGCAGGAGGTGCGGGCGCGTAAGTCGATTTCTGAATTACAGACGCGGATTGCGCAGCTCGAAAAAGACGCCGAGCGCGAAGCCGGGTTGAACAAGGATGCCGGAGAGACCATTGAGCGGTTGGTCTGGGAGGCCGACGCGCTGGAAAAGGCTGGTGCGGGCCATGAAGCGAAGGTCTCCAAAGCCAAAGAAGAGGCCGGCGAGGCTGCGCGTAATTTGCAGGATGTCGAGGTCAAGGCCGATCAGCTTTCCGAAGATGCTGCAAGGCTGGCCGCGCGGCATCAGTCGGTCAAGCGACAGATCGAGGATGCCGGAGGGCTGGTGAAAAAACTGGCAGGGGAGATTGAAAAAGCGCGGGAGGCCGAAGCCGAAGCCCTGCGGGCCCAGGATATTGCCAAGGCGCAACTTGTGGAGGCCGAAGCTTTGCAGGTGGATAGCAGGGCCAAGGCCGAGGCTGCCGAGG
>JALSHK010000017.1 GCA_026982275.1 Paracoccaceae bacterium
GCCAGCGAAGCCAGCTGTGCCAGCTCCAGCCTTTGCTGCAAATATTCCATACGAAAGCGCGCCACAGAAGGCACAAAGATAAACACCTCGGCCAGCATCACAAAGATGATGGTCAGGATCAAAAACCGGCCTGAGAGGGTTCTGAAAAACATATGCGTCCCATATTGGAGTAGGGCTAAGCTAAGCTTTCGCTTCGGTCGTTACAAGCTACCAGAATTTTTGCACAAAGCGCACCATACGCTTCACCCGCGCGCTCTGGAATAATCGCGGGGTATAATAGGCCCCCGCCACCCGTTTATTGATCTCGCCCATGGTTGGATAGGGCGAGACCATCGCCGCCACCGCGCCGATTTTCAGCTTGTTGGCAATCACCAAAGCCCAGAGCTGGATCAGCTCCCCCGCCTGCGCCCCGACAATAGACGCCCCAACGGGCCGCCCCTTCAGCACCATCACCTTGATCAGACCGGTGGTATTCAGCTCGGCGCGCGCCCGGTCGTTTTGTGCAAAATCAAAGCGCAAAACCTCGATCCGATCCCCATGGGCGGCTTTGGCCTCGGCTTCTGTCAGCCCTACCTGCGCGATTTCCGGGTCGGTATAGGTGACCCACGGTATATGGTCGTTGCTTGATTTTGCCGGCAGGCCAAACAGAGCCGAGCGAATGACCACCCCCGCCTGATACCCCGCCATATGGGTGAATTGCAGCCCGCCAGCCACGTCGCCAATGGCATAAACACGACGATTGGAGGTCTTCAGATTTGCCGCTACAGCAATGCCGGCGCGATCATAAGCGATATCGGCTTTTTCCAGATCAAGGCGCCCGGTATTGGCGGTTCGCCCTGCCGCCATCAGCAGATGGCTGCCGGTATAGCGCGCACCGTCTTTGGTCTGCACGGTTACGCCGCCCTCTGTCGAAATCCGCGCGGCCATCGCCCCCTCGACGATCTCCACCCCCTCGCTGCGGATGCGCTCCAGCGCGATCTCCGCCAGCTCCGGGTCATCCTTGCCCAGCGCCGTCGCCCCTTCCAGCACCGTCACCTTGCTGCCAAGGCGGGCATGGGCCTGCGCCATTTCCATGCCAATCGGCCCGCCGCCGATGATAATCAGATGCGCGGGCAGCTCTTGCAGCGCAAAAATATCCTCGTTGGTATAGTATCGCACATTATCCAGCCCGGGAATCGGCGGCACAAATGGCGAGGATCCGGTGGCAATCACAAAGCGCCGCGCGCGGATGATATGATCTCCGGCCTGCACCTCCCGCTTTGAGATGAAACGGCCAAATTCCGATATCACCTTCACGCCCAGCCCCTCGAAGCGCTCGACGGAATCATGCGGGGCAATGCCCGCAACCACGGCCTTTACATGCGCTTTGACGGCCGCATAATCCACCTGCGGCGTGACGGGTGTTATGCCAAAGGGCGCGCCGGTGGTCATGGCATGGGCGTGCCTGCCCGCCGCCAGCAGCGCCTTGCTGGGCACACAGCCATGGTTCAGACAATCGCCGCCCATTTTTCCACCTTCGAGCAGCACCACAGACGCCCCCATCTGCGCCGCCCCCGCCGCCACCGAAAGCCCGCCGGAACCGGCCCCGATCACACATATATCTGCCCTGGTTTCCTTCATGCCTGAACTCCGGGTTTTTTGATTTTTTTCAAAAAGACAGGCATTGCGGATAGCGCGCTGAGCGCCAATAGCGGCCCTAATATCCGCCACTCGAAAATGATCCCCAGATCAGGGGCCTCGCCGCGCGCAAAGACCTCTCCCAACCCGGCACCAACCCAAAGATAAACCGCCGTGCCCGGCATGATGCCAAAAAACGTGGTGAATATATAGCGCCGCAGACTCACCCCCAAAAACGCCGGGGCCAGATTGGCAAACCAAAAAGGCACCGCCGGCACGAGGCGCATCAAAAACAGATAAGACAGCTCGTTCTGCTTCAAGCCGGCTTGCATTCTAGCCAGCCGCCCCTCGCCATTTTCGAGCAATTTGGCCTGAAGCGCATTGCCCAGCCCCGTGCGCGCAGCCAGAAATATCGCCGTAGCTCCTATGGTCGCCCCGATCACCGTCAGCAAGGTGCCAATTACCGGACCAAACAGAAAGCCGCCGCCCAGGCTCAAAAACACCGCCCCCGGGATGGAAAAACCAACCACCGCAATATAGAGCGCCACATAGGTGAGCGCCGCCAGCCAATAATTATTGTCACGCCACAGAACCAGCGATTCACGGTTATCGGCCAGAGTTTCAAAGCTGAGGTAATTTCCGAATTGCCAATATCCGGCGATGGCCATCGCAATGATCGCCATCAAAGGCAGGTTTTTTTTCAGCAGGGCCAGAAAGGAGGGTTTCATTTTTCTTCCGATACTCTATTCATTTTTCTTTACTTGCGCCATTTGCCCCGTGTTTCATAGGGGCCTCACGCGGCGTTGAACGCCTGTGTGCGAATGTTTCATTTTACCCCGGATTTTCCCGAGAAATGTTTCATTATTCCGCGGGCTTCGATTGACTTCCGCTTTTTTCGCGCCTATTAAACCAATTCTGAATTCAAGGCGCGGGTGAAGGCTCGATTCGCCCCCCGCAGGAGATATGACATGAAACGCACATTCCAGCCGAGCAACCTTGTTCGCAAACGCCGTCACGGGTTCCGCTCGCGCATGGCTACCAAAAACGGCCGCAAGATATTGAATCGCCGCCGCAATCAAGGCCGGAAGTCTCTCTCGGCTTAAGCCCGAAAGCACAGATTATGACACCGCCGGAAGCCACTGCGAATCCCGATTTCGGGGCGCATGTGGCGCTTCCGGCGGTTTCGCTTTGCGTAATCAAAAAACGCGCCGATTTCCTGAAGGCAGCGCGGGCGCGGCGGGTGGCAATGCCCGGGTTTATCCTGCAAATGCGCAAACGGGATTCGGGCGATGGCATCCGCATCGGCTATACCTGCTCCAAAAAGGTCGGAAATGCGGTGGCGCGCAATCGTGCCAAGCGGCGGCTGCGCGAGATCGCGCGAGAGGTTTTGCCCGGCCAGGGCTTGCCGGGCCATGATTATGTGCTGATCGGCCGTCGCCTTGAAACCGCCAATCGCCCCTATCATATATTGCGGGCAGAGCTTGAAAAAGCCCTGCGCAAGCTGCACCAGCCAAGGCCGAAAAAATGACCCCTCTTGCCTATATCGTTTCAATCCCCGTGCGGGCTTACCGGCTATTCGGCAGCCCGTGGCTCGGGCGTTCTTGTCGTTTTCAGCCCACCTGTAGCGCCTATGCGATGGATGCGCTGGAAAAGCATGGCGCGATCAAAGGCACTTATCTGGCGGCCAGGCGAGTGGGGCGCTGTCATCCTATGGGCGGGGAAGGCTATGATCCGGTGCCGGAAAAAACCGAAAAAAAACCCTGAACTGGAGCCGGAATGGCGAAATATACCGTTGAACGCCTCGGCCTGAAGGGTGATGGCATTATTGCAGGCGATATCTTTGCGCCCTTTACCCTGCCCGGCGAAATTGTCGAGGGCGAAGTGCAAGGCGCACAGCTTGCGATTTCAGGCCGCCTGCTTGATTCAGAGGCCCGTGTGCCGCCCCGTTGCCGCCATTTCGGCACCTGCGGCGGCTGTGCGCTTCAGCATGCCTCCGATGATTTTCTGGCTGGATGGAAGCGCGAAACCATTGAGCGCGCCCTGGCGGCGCAGGGGCTGGAAGCCGATATTCGCCCCACCAGCACCTCTCCCGCCCAAAGCCGCCGCCGCGCCACATTCTCGGGGCGGCGCAGCAAAAAAACCACGCAGGTCGGTTTTCACAAGCGCGGCTCGTCCGGGATTTTTGATCTTGAGGAATGCCCGCTTTTGCTGCCTGAAATCCTCTCTGCCTTGCCCGCCTGCCACGCGCTGGCCGGGCTTGGGGCCTCTCGCACCGCCGAGATCAAGATTTCTGTCACCCACAGCTCCGCCGGGCCGGATATCGATGTGCGAGATGCCAAAGCGCTGGACGGGCCATTTCGAGCCCGCCTCGCTGCCTTGGCCGGCACGCATGATCTGGCGCGGCTAAGCTGGAACGGCGAATTGGTCGCGGACCGCAAGCGCCCGGCTCAGGCCATGGGAAAAGCACAGGTATTGCCGCCTTCCGGAGCATTTTTGCAAGCCACGGCCGAGGGTCAAGCGGCGCTGGTGGCCGCGATGCAGGAGGCGGTCTCGGGGGCAAAACTGGTGGCAGATCTGTTTGCCGGATGCGGCACCTTTTCGCTGCCTTTGGCCGAGCGGGCCGAGGTTCATGCGGTGGAGGGCCTGCCTGAAATGCTGGTGGGGCTGGATGCGGGCTGGCGCCATGCGCAGGGATTGAAAACCCTGACCACCGAAGCCAGAGATCTTTTCTCCCGCCCCCTGGTGCCGCTGGAATTAAAGCCGTTTGAGGCGGTGGTGATAGACCCGCCGCGCGCGGGAGCCAAGAGCCAGATCGCCGAGATCGTGGCATCCGGTATCGCTGTGGTTGGTGCGGTTTCGTGTAATCCGGTCAGCTTTGCGCGCGATGCAAAACTGCTGCATGAAGGCGGCTTCACCCTTGATTGGGTGCAGCCGGTAGATCAGTTTCTATGGTCCGGCCATGTGGAGCTAGCGGCACGCTTTAGCCGCTAGCCTCTCCGGCTTTGCTTATTCTTTTGGCGAGGTTTTTACACCCAGAATTCCGTAAATCGGGCAAAAGCTGAATACAGCGGTGATCAAAAGAATACCGCCAACCGCAACGCCGAGCCAGCCAAAGCCCCCCAGATATCCAAGATAGCTTAGCACAAAAAGCGCCATGCCAACCAAAATACGCAGCGCCCGGTCAAGCGATCCCACATTCGTATTGAATTTCATCACAATTACCTCATAGGTTGGGTGAAAATTTGTCAGAGCCAAAGGTTATAGGATTATTCGTTTAATATCAATGGGGTTATTCCTTTCTCTGCGCTTCCAAAGCATCAAACACCTTATCCACCGGCGCTTCCATACCGCGAAATTTTGCGTCCTTGGTGCGATAATGCATGATTAATCCCGGTATTTTCGACAAGGCTTCAGCCCCGGGTTGCGCATAGGTAAAGCCAAGATCGAGCCAATATTGAAAATGCTTGTCTCGCCCGAGGCTCAAGGTATTTTTCTTCATCAGCTTGAATTGCTCGGCCTCATCCATCGGTTCCAGCACGCTCACGTCGATTTTATAGTTAATCGCAGGGTTTACAATCCCGACCACCTTGCCCCCCACCACGGGCGGCGGGCCTTTTAGCGCCGCGCAGAACTCGCGCGGCTGCATGCCGAATTTATCCCCCAGCTTGCCGTAATCCTTTGGCTCGTAATCTGCCACCACCTTGGGCCGATAGCGCCGCTGCGGGCCAAGCAGGGTGGTGGGATTCCTGGCAAAGCGCAGAAGATCGGGAAATTGGCGGGTAGAGCCCATCCCGACAAAAATTTCAGACGGAAAGCCCGCCGCATAAATGCCGGTTTCGTCGGCCTTGATAAAGCAGCGCTCATTGGCGATCAACCGAGCGCCGGCTTTGACCATGGCGCTGAGCAAGGTGGTTTTGCCCGAGCCGCCCTTGCCGCATACAATCACCACCCCGCGCTCGGTTGCATAAGCACCGGCATGATAGTTGCAATAGCCCAGCCCTTCCAGATAGCGGGTCATAATCTCCAGCACCACACTACATAGCTGCCGCCCCGGCCAGCGGGTGCGCGAGCCGTAGGCGACCTGAATTCTATCCTTGGCCCGATCCACCAAAAAGACCACCCCGTCAATCGGCTCGAACATCAGATAGGTCGTCTCGTCCAAAATCAATACATCGAGCGTGCTTGAGCTGGAGCGATCCACCTTCATAGTCACGCCATGGGTCTCGATCATCCATGCCGCATGCAATACGATCTCGTCGGAATAGTTGAAATCAAGATCAAAGGACACCAGCTCTTCACTGCTATCGCCATCCCGGAAATAAGGGTCCATAAAAGATTTCAGCCAGCCGACCAGCTTTGGCGTTTCCGTGCGCAGGTTTATGGTCAGTCCCAGTGTTTGTAGGGTTTCTTCTGTATTCAAATAGCACTGCTGCGCGGCAAAAAGCGCGTTCAGACGCTTGTGTTCTGTAGATAACATCAAAAAACTTTCGGTATGCCCCTGCCCGCACATGGCGAGCAGGGGGAGGGGTTACTGGGTGCTTTGCGCGATCAGGGCACGGGCGCGCAATAGCAGATCTTGCCCGTCTATGCCCTTTCCGTCCATCTCGGCCAACCAGCGGTCAATCACCGGCTGGGCCGCGGCTTCCCATGTGGCCAGATCATCGCCCTGGATGGTGATGATGGTATTGCCCCGCTCTTCCGCCACGGCGCGGCCAGCCGCATCGGCTTCCTGCATGATCCGCCCGGCATTGGCCGAAAAATCGGCTCCGGATACCGAATCAAGTATCTGCTGCAAATCCGCGGGCATAGCATCATAAGAGGCTTTGTTCATGATCAGCACAAAGGCGGCGGTATAAAGCGTGCGCTCGCCGACAAATTCGGTATGGGCATCGGTCAGCTCGGCGATTTTCAGAGCCTTTGTCACCTCCCATGGAATAACCGTGCCGTCAATCACACCTTTGGCAAGGTTTTCCGGTAGTGCAG
>JALSHK010000018.1 GCA_026982275.1 Paracoccaceae bacterium
CGGCCTCGTCTGCCTCGCGTGCATCCACCCAGCCTTGCCCTGCTTCTTTCTTCCAGAATGGCGCGCGGGATTTCAGGAAATCCATGATATATTCAGCCGCTTCAAACGCCGCTTTTCGGTGCATCGAGGCTGTAATCACCAGCACAATCTGCGCCCCCGCTCTCAAAGGGCCATAGCGGTGAATGATCCGGCAATCCTGCAATGCCCAGCGCGCGCGCGCCTCGGCCTCGATCTTTTCCAGCGCTTTTTCCGTCATCCCGGGGTAATGCTCCAGCATCATTTCAGAGCCGCCCGCCATGTCGCGCACCAGCCCGGTAAAGCTGACAAGCGCCCCGATATCGGCCCGCCCCGACGTCATCAAAGCCATCTCGGCCCCCACGTCAAAATCGGCCTCCTGCACAGAAACGGCCATTCTACCCCCCCGTCATTGGCGGGAAAAACGCAACCTCGCGCACGCCTTTCAGCGGCGCATCCATATCCGAAAGCTCCTGATCCACCGCTACACGCACCGCGCTCATATCCTCAAACGCCGCCGCATAGCGCGGCTCGCGCGCTTTCAATTCCTGCACCAGATCTCCCACGGTCAAAGCCTCGGTTTCCAGCTCTTCTTTTGGCTGCCCGATCCGCTCCCGCAGCCACGCAAAATACAATATCTGCATCAGATTTCCTTCAATAAGGGCAGCGCCTTGCGGAAATAGTCAAAGCCTGTGACCAGCGTCACCGCCGCCGCCACCCAAAGCAGCCATACCCCGCCAGTGCTGGCCCAATCAAAGGCCGGCACAATCCAGCGCAGCCCGTAAATATCTTCCAGATCCCCCGCCAGAATGCCCAGCACGATCTCGTTATCCATGCCCCAGGAATAGGCCCAATAATAATGCCCCAGCAGGAAGGAGGATAAAATCACCACCACCGCCGCCATTTGCAGCGTGGTTTTCCATTTCGCCAGCGCGGTGACCTTCAGCACCGAAGCCTTATCGCCCAAAAACTCCCGCAAGCCCGAAACCAGCACCTCGCGAAAGATAATCAGCACCACGGCCGGCAGGATATCGGCGCTGGCGCTCTGGCTGACATATTGCGAGCGCACGGCGATTACGGTAAGCGCGATCAGAACCATGGCCTTATCGGCGATCGGGTCCAGCATCCGGCCCAGATTGGTGATCTGGTTCCATTTGCGCGCCAGATAGCCATCCAGATAATCCGTAAGCGCCGCCGCGATGAAAAGCGACAGCGCGATCCAGTCGCCGATGGGCGAGGGCAAAAACGCATAAACCAGCCCCACGGCAGGGGCGGCAATCAGGCGAAATATGGTCAGGATATTCGGAATATTCACAGGGCTGGCTTTCTTGGCGGTTTTTCGCAAGTTTAACCATTCTCGCGGAAATAGGAATAGATGGTTTCGGCCATTTTGCCGGAAATCCCTTCAACCGCCTTCAAATCCGCCAGATCCGCGCGGGATGCCGCCTTGGCCGAGCCAAAATGCGCCAGTAAAGCCCGCTTGCGCGCCGCCCCCACGCCCGGCACCCCGTCTAGCGGCGTCGCCCCGATGGCCTTGCTACGCTTGGCGCGGTGGGTGCCAATGGCAAAGCGGTGCGCCTCGTCGCGCAGGCGCTGCACGAAATATAGCACCGGATCGCGATGCGGCAGCGCAAAGGGGCGCTGGCCCGATATATGGAATTCCTCTTTCCCCGCATCCCGATCCACCCCTTTGGCCACCCCGACCATGGCAATCCCCTCCACCCCCATTTCCGTCATCACCGCGCGCACCGCGCTCACCTGCCCCGCGCCGCCATCGATCAGCAGCAGGTCCGGCCACAGGCCCTTTTCACGGTTCGGGTCTTCCTTGACCAGCCGATGAAAACGCCGCGTCAGCACCTCTTTCATCATGCCGAAATCATCGCCCGGCGTCAGGCTCTCGCCTTTTATATTGAACTTGCGATAGGCCGATTTCATCCAGCCCTCCGGCCCTGCCACCACCATTGCGCCCACCGCATGCGCGCCCTGGATATGGGAGTTATCATAGATCTCTATCCGCTTGGGCGGCGCGGGCAGGCCAAAAGCCTTGGCCAGCCCCGCCAGCAGCCGCGCTTGCGAGGCGGTCTCGGCGAGCTTCCTTGCCAAGGCCTCGCGCGCGTTGCGCAGGGCGTTCTCCACTAGCTCTTTCTTCTCGCCCCGCTTGGGCAGCAATAGCGCCACCTTGCGGTTGGCTTTGGCGCTAAACGCCTCTTCCAGAAGGTCTGGCCGCTCTACCGGCTCGCTGAGCAATATCAACGGCGGCGGCGGCTTGTTATCATAAAATTGCACCATAAACGCCTCGAGGATTTCGGCGGCATCCGCCGAGCCGCCGGTGCGCGGATAATAGGCGCGATTGCCCCAATTCTGGTTGGCGCGGATAAAAAACACCTGCACACAGGCCTGCCCACCCTCTTGATGCAGCGCGATAATATCGGCCTGGGATACCCCCGCCGGATTCACCCCCTGCGAGACCTGCACCTGCGCCATTGCCGCCAGCCGGTCGCGCAACGCGCCGGCCTTTTCATATTCCATCTTTTCCGAAGCCTCGCGCATTTCCAGCGCCAGCCGCTGCTGGATCTCGCTGGATTTCCCGCCCAGAAATTCCAGCCCCTCCTGCACCAGTGCACCGTAATCCTTGGCCGAAATATGCCCCACACATGGCCCCGAGCAGCGCTTGATCTGATATTGCAAACAGGCCCGCGTGCGCCCGGCAAAATCCGCATCCGAGCAATTACGCAGCAAAAACACCCGCTCCAGCTGCGCCAGGGTGCGGCTCACGGCGCCATTGGAGGCAAAGGGGCCAAAATATTTGCCCGCCTCGCGCCGCGCCCCGCGATGTTTTTTGATCTGCGGGAAATCATGCTCGGTGGTTACCAGAATGCTGGGAAAGGATTTATCGTCGCGCAGCAGCACATTATAGCGCGGCTTTAGCTGCTTGATCAGGTTTTGCTCCAAGAGCAGCGCCTCGGTTTCGGTGCGGGTGGTAAGGAACATCATGCTGGCTGTGGCCGAGATCATCCGGCCAATGCGCGCTGAATGGCCCGAAGGGCGGGCATAGCTGGAAACCCTGTTTCGCAGTTGCCGCGCCTTGCCGACATAAAGCACCCCGCCCGCAGCATCCAGCATGCGATAAACGCCGGGAGAGCTATCCAGCCCGCTCAAATAGCCACGAATCACCTCATGGCCACGAAGCTCGCCATTGGGGCGGCCCTCTTCTTCAAATCCGGATTCTGGCATGGAATCGATCATAAGGTGAACATAAGTGATTCTTCCGGGCAGCGCATCTGTGTTTGCACAAAAATCAAGAGAAATTCCATCCACCACTCCTGTGGATAACTCTGTGGGGAACTATGCCCGGAGATGGGTTTTCCCTTATATTTGGCCTATTTAATCGAAGTGGGCAAAAATTAGGCATTTTCTCAACCTTTTGAAAAATATGACTATTTTTTTGTGTATTCGCTAGTTCATTGATTTTGCAAGACATTCTTAACCGTTTTGCCAAAGCCGCCCTAAAAGGTGGACAACTCGGCTGTGACTCTATTCCGGACCAAGGATATCGGGGGTTTCCCATGCGAGGTGTTGGCCGCCATCAAGGCATAAAAGCTGCCCCGTCAGACCCGGTGAATCAAGGATGAATTCCATCGCGCGGCAGATCTCCCCGGGGTCGGAGCCGCGCTGCAATATTGTGGCTTTTCGCTGGTTTGCAAAGTGTTCTTCAGATTGCCGCGCGCCCACCAGCGTAGGCCCTGGCCCGATGCCGTTTACCCGAATGCGTGGTGCCAGCGCCTGGGCCGCGGTTTTGGTAAAGGCCCAAAGCCCCGCCTTGGCGAGGCTATAGGTCATGAATTCCGGCGTGGGTTTCCGCACGCGCTGATCGATCATATTTATCACATTACCCATGGCCAGCGGCTCGCCGTCATTGCCCAGATCCGGAGCCTGTGCCGCAAAAGCCTGTGTCAGGAAAACCGGCGCGCGCAGATTGGAATCCATATGTCGCGCCCAGCTCTCGCCGTCTGCCGTTTCCAGATTATCGTATTCAAAAATCGAGGCATTATTTATCAGCACATCCAGCGGGCGGCCCAGCGCTGCCGCTGCCTGCGGGACCAGCCCCGCCACCGCGCCCGCATCCAGCAGGTCCGCCTGAAGGGCTACGGCATTCACGCCCATTTCCCGCGCTTCGCTTGCCACTGCCTGCGCAGGGGCTTCGGAGCTGGCATAATGCACCACTATATCCGCGCCCCGCTTTGCCAGCCGCAGCGCCATCGCCCGCCCAAGTCGCAGGGCGCCCCCGGTAACAAGTGCTGCATTGGCCATAATCTATCTCCCCAGTAGTGACACCATATAAGCCGCGTATAGCGCCAGAAAGCCGAATCCCCAGAGCCGCCCCATATTCATTCTGGTAAAGACAAACACCCCGAGCAAAAGCGAGGCCCCCAGCATCAGCCAAAGATCGAAATGCAACAATTCCTTGGCAATCGGCAGCGGGCCAAACAGGCTGGTAACGCCCATGATCGCCAGCAGATTAAACATATTGGAGCCAATGACATTGCCCAGCGCCACATCGGCCTCACGGCGCAGGGCGGCAACGGTGGTCGTTGCCAGCTCGGGCAGCGAGGTGCCCACGGCCACCAAAGTCAGCCCGATCACTTCTTCGCCAAGACCAAATCGCGCCGCAATAATCAGCGAGCCTTCGATCATCAGCTGCGCCCCCAGCGGCAGCCCCACCACGCCCGCCATGATATAGGCCGCCATGCGCCAGCCCGGCATATCCGGCTCAATCCCCTCAATCTCGGCAAGAGCTGCATTTGAAATCGCCCGCGCGCCCATCGCCGAGCGCAGATTATCCCATAGCATCGCCGCCAGCAGGCCCAGCAGCACCGCCGCATGCCACAGATGCAGCGGCCCCATAAAGGCCAGCGCGATAAAGATCACCGAGACACCGATCATCATCAGATATATTCGCTTGGTATCGGATGCGCCGGTATCCAGGGTATAGATCAGCGCCGGAAAGCCCAGCACCAGCAGCACATTGGCCGTATTGGAGCCGACAACATTCCCCAGCGCAATCCCGGGCGCGCCTTCCAGCGCGGATTGAACCGCAATCAGCATTTCAGGGGCGGAGGTGCCAAAACCGACAATGGTCACACTTACAATCAGGGTTGGCACGCCCAGGCGCAGGCTGAGCGCAACCGCCCCCTTCACCAGAAAATCTCCGGCAAGAAGCAAAAGCACCAAGCCGCTCGCCACTAACAAAAACGCCATTTATTTTTTCCTCGAAGCACAGGTGGCGCAGGGGCCGTTACCGATTATAAAAGACCCGCAGGTCTTGCATTTACGCGCTTTCTTGCCCTTGGGCTTTGCGGTCGGATTGATCAGCTTTCCCACCATGCCGATGGTCATCATCAGCACCAGAAACAATACGATTATCTTGAGAAACATCGGCTATAACCCAAAGCGCGCCCATAGGCTGCGCTCCTCTATCTGGGCCAGAATCATGGCCCCGAAGCGCCCGAGCAGCCCCTTTTTAGGGCCATAGATCTTGAATTGCACCTTGTCGCCAAAGCGCGCTTTCATCACCGGAACCATATGGCCGATGCCATCGATCAAGCCGTTTTCCACCGCCTTCTGCCCAACCCAGATTTCGCCGGTAAACAGGTTTTCGCCGCTCAGCTTTTCGCCGCGCCGCGCCTTGACCTGCGCAATAAAATTCTCGTGGATTTGCGCCAAAATCGCCTCGAGGCGTGCCACGTCTTCGGGCTTTTCGGGCTGGAAAGGGTCCATCATGGATTTGCTCTCGCCTGCCGTATGCATCCGCCGCTCCACCCCGTGGGTTTTGAGCAGCTCGTGAAAGCCAAAGCCGCCGGAGATCACCCCGATCGAGCCTAGCACCGAATTATCATCGGCAAATATTTCATCCGCTGCCGTGGCCAGCCAATAGCCCCCCGAGGCCGCTACATCTTCGACAAAAGCAAAAACCGGCAGCTCTTTTTGGGCCGCCAGCCGCCGGATGCGGGCCGCGATCAATGCCGATTGTGTGGGCGAGCCGCCGGGCGAATTTATTTGCAAAACCACCGCCGCCAGCTTGCCCTTGGCAAAGGCTTTTTCAATAAGCGGGGCCAAAGCGGCATCGGTGAGGGAATTGCGACCGGTGCCAATCGCGCCAATCAGGCGGATCACGGCGACTTTCGGGTCGGATTTCAGCAGGTTCAACGGATTTTTCATGGGGGATATGTAAGCGCAAGCTTGCCCCAGAACAACCCTTCAGCGCTTTTCCTTTTTGATCTATTGCGCTAGCGTGGCAAAAATATTCAGGAGTTTCCCATGCAGATGAAAAATATCGGCCGCACCGGCCTCAAAACCCACCCGATTTCGCTAGGCACCATGACCTACGGCACCCAGACCCCGGAAGCCGATGCCCATCGCCAGCTCGATATGGCCGTGGAGGCCGGGATTAACCTGATCGACACGGCCGAGCTTTATCCGGTAAATCCGATCAAAACCGAAACCTGCGGCGCAAGCGAGGCCATTATCGGCAACTGGCTGGCGGCATCAGGCAAGCGCGATCAGGTATTGATTGCCACCA